>NZ_JBCEBL010000011.1:0-221847 GCF_049472615.1 Azospirillum sp. 11R-A
GTTGATCGTCAGCGGGATGGCGGTGTCTTCATCACCGCGGGCGGCGGATACGGACAGAGTCGGGGTGTCGGTCACCGGGTTGACGGTCACCGCCAGGGTCTGCGTCACCGAAACAGGGTTGGCGACGCCATCCTTGGCCGTCGCGGTGACGGTGAGCGAGAAATCCGCATCGCTGTTCGTCGGCGGGGTGATCGCCAGACCCGCCAGCTGACCCGGCGTCAGCGTGATCGACCCGCCGGAAATGGTCAGCGGATCGCCTGCCGTGTTGGTCAGCACCGCACCGGCCGGAATGCCGCTGATGGTGATCGTCAGCGTCTCCGACCCGTCCAGATCGGTCAGGGCCGGGCTGATCGTCAGCGGGATCGCCGTGTCTTCGCTGCCGGTGGCGGCAGTAACGCTCAGCGTCGGCGTGTCGGTGACCGGGGTCACCGTGACCGCCAGGGGAGCGCTGACGCTGACCGCATCGGCGCCACCGTCCCGGGCGGTGGCGGTGACCGTCAGGGTGAAATCCACGTCGCTGTTGGCCGGGGGCGTGATCGTCAGGCCGGCCAGCTGGTTCGGCGACAGCGTGATCGAACCGTTGCCGATCGTCAGCGTGTCGCCCGCACTGTTCTTCAGGCTCGCGCCGACGGGAATGCCGCTGATCGTGATGCTCAGCGATTCCGAGCCGTCGGTGTCCGTCAGGGCCGGCGAGATGACCAGCGGAATGGCCGTATCTTCGTTGCCGCTCGCCGCGGTGACCGACAGGGTCGGCGTATCGGTCACCGGGTTTACCGTAACGGCCAGCGGAGCGCTGACGCTCACCGGCGCGGCGGTGCCGTCCTGCGCGGTCGTGGTGACGGTCAGGGTGAAGTCGGCGTCGCTGTTGGCCGGCGGCGTGATCCGCAGGCCCGCCAGCTGGCCGGGCGTCAGCGTGACCGCACCGTTGCTGATCGACAGCGTGTCGCCCGCCGCGTTGGCGAGGCTGGCGCCGGCGGGGATGCCGCTGATCGTGATGCTCAGCGTCTCCGACCCGTCGGTATCGGTCAGCGCCGGGGTGATCGTCAGCGGGATCGCAGAGTCTTCGTTGCCGGTCGCAGCACTGACGCTCAGCGTCGGGGTATCGGTCACCGGGTTCACCGTGACCACCAGCGGCAGGCTGGTGCTGGCCGGCGCGGCGCTGCCGTCGCGGCTGGTCGCCGTGACGGTGAGCGTGAAATCGGCGTCGCTGTTCAGCGGCGGGGTGATCGCCAGCCCCGCCAGCTGGCCCGGCGTCAGGGTGATCGAGCCGCCGGAAACGGTCAGCACCTCGCCGGCCGCATTGGTCAGGACCGCACCGGTCGGAATGCCGGCGATGGTGACCGTCAGCGTCTCCGAGCCGTCGGTGTCGGTCAGGGCCGGGCTGATCGACAGCGGAATCGCCGTATCCTCGGCGCCGGTGACGGCCGAGACGCCGAGCGTCGGCGTGTCGGACACCGGGTTGACCGTGACCGGCAGCGTGGCGGTGACGCTGTTGGGCGCGGCGGTGCCGTCGGTGCTGGTGGCCGTCACGGTCAGGCTGAAGCTGTCGCCACTGTTGGCCGGCGGGGTCAGCGTCAGGCCGGGGATCTGCGACGCGGTCAGCACGATGCTGCCGTTGACCACCGTCAGCACCGCACCGGAGGCGTCGCGCAGAACCGCGCCGTCCGGGATGCCGGCCAGGGTGACGCTCAGCACCTCCGTCCCGCCGGTGTCGGTCAGGGCGGCGGCGATGTTCAGGGCAATGGCGGTGTCCTCGTCACCGGACACCCCGTTCACCGTCAGGCTGGGCGTGTCGGACACCGGCGCCGGGGCCGGCGTCGAGGGTGCGGCGACGGCGGGGGCGACCACCGCGGCGGCCTGCAGGAAGGTCACGCCCTCGGCGGCGGGAACCACCCCGTTGTCGATCACCTGGTCGGGCGTCTCGGGCATCGGGATGTCCGACGCCGCAGCCTCGAGCGGGTCGTAGGCCGAGGTCGTGCGCGCGGTCGACAGCAGTTCCGCCCGCTCCGCCGTCTTGCCGGCGGCCCCGCGGCCCTCCCCGTCCGTCGGGCCGGAGCCTTCGGGACCGGTCGGGCCGGATCCGCGGGTGCCTTCGGTGCGCAGCACGTCGCCGTTCAGCAGCAGCGCATTCGCCGCCTGGTCGGCGGCGACAGCCACCGATTCGCCGACGACGGCACCGGTCTGCACCGCGCCGCCCACCATCAGATCCTCGGCACCGCGATAGTCGGTCTGGACATAGCCCAGCGTATCGTCGGGCCGCTGAAGCTGTACCGAGCTCGCCTCATGGATGACGCCGCCCAGGCGGGTGCCATCGACCTGCTGGAGAAGGGTCAGATCGTCCAGGATCTGACGATCGTCGACCGTCGGGACCTTACCCTGAACCGCTTCCTCAGCCATCGGACCGCTCCATAAGTCGGGTGCAAAATCGCACCGCACCACCCGTCACGAGCCTAGGTTCTAGCGCTCTCACTTGCTTGTGATAAGAAACATCCTGTGATGAGTTTCAACATGTTGGATGCCGAACCGCCCCTCACCTCTACCCTGAGGGGTCCGTCCGGACGCAACGAAATCCCTTGGAACCGTTGGGTTTTTACCGCTTTCGCGCAACCTCCGAAGGGCCGCGCGCAATGCGCTTTGTCACTTGGTTGCCTTTTGTTGCTATTCGCGGATTTACCTATCACTAGCAATTATGGTGTTGATTAGCGCTCGGTTAACTCCGTGAACAGGTCGATCCGCTTGCAGCCCGCCCCTCAGCCCACCTCCCGCACCACATCGTCCGCCGACTCGGCCAAAGCTTCGGCCGACCGGGATCGGGCCGACAGCAACCGGGCGGCCGAGAAGGCTGCGCGGCGTCTGCTGTCCGGCATGCTGGGCCCGCGCCGCGACCGGGGGATGCTGATTCTCGCATCCTTCGCCCTGAACATCTTCGGACTGGCCCTGCCGGTCACGCTGCTGCACGTCTACGATCGCATCCTGCCGAACGAATCCTACGGCACCATGCTTCTGCTCGGCATCGGCTGCGGGGCGGCGGCGGTGATGGAGGCGATCCTGCGGGTTGCGCGCTCGGCGCTGACCACCTGGATGGGGGCGAGGATCGAGCACCAGTCGAGCGCGTCGCTGATCGACCGGCTGATGCACATGCCGCTGAACGCCTTTTCCCAGCAGGGCATCGGCACCCATTTCGAGGTCTACCGCGCCATCAAGCTGGTGCGGGAATTCTATTCGGGCCAAGCGCTGCAATCGGCCATCGACATCCCCTTCGCCGTTCTCTACCTGGGCCTGATCGCCCTGCTGGCCGGCTGGCTGGCGGCGATCCCGGTGGCGGTGCTGGGCCTGTTCCTGATCGTCGGCGCCGTGCTGGGCCGGCGGATGCGCCGGGCGTTGGAAAGCCGCCACACGCTGGAGGAGCGGCGCCTGAACTTCATCAGCGAGGTGCTGGGCGGCGTCCACACCGTGAAGGGCCTGGGGGCCGAGGCCGGCCTGCTGCGCCGCCACGAGCGCCTGCAACAGGGTTGCAGCGAGGAGGACTTCACCGTCGCCCGGCTCAGCGGCACCGCCTCCGTCGTTGCCGGCACGCTGGCGCAGGCGACGATGATGCTGGTGGTTCTGCTGGGCAGCGTGTCGGTGATCGACGGGGCGATGACCACCGGCGTGCTCACCGCCTGCTCGATGCTGGCGGGGCGCTGCGTGCAGCCGGTGCAGGCGCTGTTCGACCGCTGGGTGCGCTACCAGTCGGTGTCGCTGGCCCTGCGCCGCATCGGCCATGTCCTGCTGGAGGTCGGATCGGACGGCGCCGCAGCACCGGTCGCCAGGGACGGATACCCCGAGGCGGACGGCGCGGTCGCCACGCCGCTGGCCCCCGGCTCCATCGAGATGGACAAGGTCAGCTTCGCCTACGACCGCGGGCCGGAGATCCTGAGCGGCCTGTCGCTCAGCGTCGGGCCGGGCGAGTTCCTGGGCGTGGTGGCGACCAACAGTTCGGGCAAGACGACGCTGCTGCGCCTGATCCTGGGCGTGCTGCGGCCGCGGTCCGGCGAGGTCCGGGTCGGCGTGCGCACCCTGACCGGGGCCGACGCCATGATCGGCATCGGCGGCGTCGTCTATGTCGGCGAGCATCCGGAGCTGTTCAAAGGCACCATCCTGCAAAACCTGACGCTGTTCGACCCCAGCCGGGCCGATCTGGCGATGGAGGTCTGCCGGCGCCTTGGCCTCGACCGCCGCATCGCCAGCCTGCCGCAGGGCTACGAGACCATCGTCGGCGACGCCTCGCAGGAGGCGCTGCCGCGCGGCGCCCGCCAGATGATCTGCCTTGCCCGCGCGCTGGTCCGCGAGCCGGCCGTCCTGCTGCTGGACGAGCCGAACTCCTCCCTCGACGTCGAGTCCGACAAGGCGTTCCGCCGCGCGCTCGACGGGTTGCGCGGCAGCGTCACCATCCTGCTGGTCAGCAGCCGACCGTCGCTGCTGTCGCTGGCCGACCGGGTGGTGCAGATCGTCGACGGCCATGCGGTGGCCCGCAACCCGGCCGCCGAAGCCATCGGCGGACAGCCGGCCCTGGTGGCTGCCGTCTCCAGCGCCGTGCAACCGGACGCCGAGGCCGGCACCGATGCGGAGCCGATCCGCGCCGCCCATGACGACGGCGACATCCTGCGCCGCCGGCTGGCCGAGGCGTCGGCCGTCGGCGCCTGCATGGTGCCGCTGCTCGACGCTCTCGGCTGGCGCGGCGCGCCGCAGACGCTGGCCGAAGCCCTGCCCCACTTCTCCGAGGTGCAGACGGTGGAGGAGCTTTGCGACGTGTTCCAGCGCCTGCATTTCGAGGGGCGCAGCCTGCGCTTCGACCTCGGCCGGCCGGAATCGTCGCTGATGCCCTGCCTGTTCCGCGCCCGCGACGGCGGCATCTACACGCTGCTGTCCGCCGACGCCGACGGCGTCACCGCCTTCAGCGGCCAGTCGCGCGAAACGGTAACGCTGAACTACGGCAAGGGCACGGCCTACGTCTTCACCCCGCGGGAGGCCGCCTCCGGCGCCGGGAACCAGAACTGGGTCGGCTCGGTCATCCACGCCTATTTCCCGCTGCTGTGGGCGGTGCTGGGGCTGAGTGCCGTTATCAACCTGCTGTCGGTCGCCGCCCCACTCTTCACCATGGCGATCTATGACAAGGTGATCGGCACCGGGTCGTTCGACACGCTGGCGACCATCGCCGTCGGCGCCTTCCTGGTCATCGCCGGCGACTTCGCCCTGCGCCAGATCCGCGGCCGGGCGCTGGCCCATGCCGGGTCGCGCATCGCCCGCACCGTCAGCAACGCCACCATCGACCGCATCCTGATGCTGCCGGTGGGGATGAGCGAACGGGCGGCCATCGGCACGCAGATCGCCCGGGTGAAGGATCTGGAGTCGATCCGCGACTTCATCAGCCAGGGTCAGGTGGCGGCGCTGTTCGACGTGCCCTTCGCCCTGTTCTATCTGGGCGTGATGGCGGTGCTGGGCGGGCCGCTGGCTCTGGTCCCGCTGGCCGCCGTGCTGGTCACCGCCGCCATCGGCGCCGCCGTCCACCCGCTGGTGCGCGCCCGCACCGGCACCACCGCGCGCGCCGACACCGAGCGGCAGGAATTCTTCGTCGAGATGGTCGCCAAGATGCCGGCCCTGCGCGCCATCGGCGGGCTGGCCCACTGGCGCGACCGGTATGACCGGCTGTCGGCCCGCACCGCCCGGTCGGGCCACACCGCCGCCAACCTGTCGGCGACCCATGCGGCGCTGGCCGGGCTGGTGGTGCCGGTGGCGGGATTGGCCACCGTCGGCGTCGGCGCCCTCCAGGTCTTCGCCGGCACGATGACGCCGGGCGCGCTGATGGCGTCGATGATGCTGCTGTGGCGGGTGATGGTGCCGTTGCAGACCGCCGTCTCTATGCTGCCGCGCATCGAGCAGTTGCGCGCCAACGCCCGCCAGATCAACGGCCTGATGAGCATCCGGCCGGAGCGCGAGCCGCGCTGCGCCACCCTGCAGCCGCGCAAGCTGAAGGGCGAGGTGTCCTTCTCCCGCGTGTCGCTGCGCTACCGCAACGATGCCGATCCGGCGCTGGTCGGCGTGACGTTCAACGTCAAGCCGGGGCAGATCGTCGCCATCGTCGGGCCGGACGGCGCCGGCAAGTCGTCGCTGCTGAAGGTGATGCTGGGGCTCTACGCGCCGCAGGCCGGCAATGTGCGGGTCGACGGCGTCGACATCCGCCAGATGGACCCGGTCGATCTGCGCAAGTCCATCGGCTATGTGCCGCAGGCCAGCTCGCTGTTCTACGGCACCATCGCGCAGAACCTCCGCTTCGCCGACCAGACCGCCGACGAGGCCGAACTGCGCTGGGCGCTGTCGCTGGCCGGCGCGCTGGACGAGGTGGAGGCGCTGCCGCGCGGGCTCGACACCCGCATCGGCGACAACCAGTCGCTGCGCCTGTCGCCCAGCCTGACCCAGAAGATCTGTCTGGCCCGCGCCTACATCCGCCGTCCGCGCATCCTGCTGCTGGACGAGCCGGCGAGCCGGCTGGACTTCGAGGGCGACAAGGCGCTGCACGCGGCGCTCGCCGCCCTGCGCGGCCACAGCACCATCTTCCTGGTCACCCACCGGCCGAGCCACCTGACGCTGGCCGACACGGTGCTGACCATGGATGCCGGCATGATCGGCCCCGCCCCGGCCGGCGGTCTGCCCGGCCCCCGTCCGGTCGGTCCCGGCACTGGCCCGGGAGGCAATAGCGTCGCCAACGGCATCGCCGGGGCGCTGCTGGGCGGGATCGGGCTGCAACGCCCGCCCGGCGTCGCCGCCACCCCCCAACGCTGATCGGGCGCTGACGCCCTTCGCTCTTTCCTCCAGTCCCGTGTGAACCGCAAGATGGCCGCTTCAGACCTCGCCCGCCCCACCGGCAAATCGCTCAGCGCCGACGATGCGACGCTGTCGCTGGTCCGCGCCACCATCCTCGTGCTGGTCCTGCTGATGGCGGCCCTGCTGACCTGGGCCACGCTGATGCCGGTCAAGGAGGCTGTCGTCACCGCCGGGCAGGTGGTTCCGTCCGGCAACGCCCAGGTCGTCCAGCATCTGGAGGGCGGCATCGTGTCGTCCATCCTGATCAAGGAAGGCGATCTGGTGGAGGCCGGCCAGCCGCTGCTCGTCTTCGATCCCAAGCAGGTCCAGGCGGAGCGGGAACAGATGAACGCCCGCCTGCTGACGCTGGAACTGCGGGCGGAGCGGCTGCGCGCCTTCGCCGGCGGGCGGACCCCCGATTTCGCCCGCGTCTCCGGCCCCGACACGCCGCAGACGGAGTCGCAGGTCGCCGACCAGACCCTGATCTACGACACCCAGCGCCAGGCCCGCGACACCGCCATCGCCGTTCTGCGCGCCCAGGTGTCGCAGCGCGAGGCGGAACTGGCGCTGTATGAGGGGCAGCTGGCCAACATCAAGGACCAGATCACCTTCATCACGGGATCGGTCGACATTCGCAACAAGCTGGAATCGATGGGCCTGTCGTCGAAGCTGCAATCGCTGGAAACCCAGCGCGAGCAGTCGCGCCTGATGGGCGAGCAGCGGCGGATCGAGGGTCAGATCATCGCCACCGGCCAAGCGATCACCGAGGCCGGCAACCGCATCCTCGACCAGTCGGCCAAGCTGTCGCAGGACGCCGTCACCGAGATGGGCACCGTCACCGCCGAGATCGCCCAGCTGCGCGAGGCCCGCGCCAAGCTCGACGACCGTGCCCAGCGCCTGACCGTGCTGTCGCCGGTGCGCGGGCTGGTGCAGGATCTGCGGGTCAACACCATCGGCGCGGTGGTGCCGGAAGGCGGCGTGCTGATGCAGGTCGTCCCGGTCGACCATGAAATGACGGTGGAGGCTCACGTCACCCCGCGCGACGTCGGCCATCTCCAGGTCGGGCAGGAGGCGACGGTCAAGGTTCTGACCTACGACTTCGCCCGCTATGGCGCCATCACCGGCAAGCTGCTGCGCATCTCCGCCTCCACCTTCCTGGACGAGCAGCACCGCCCCTACTACAAGGCGGTGGTGGCGCTCAGCCGCAACCATGTCGGCCGCGACGACGTCCAGCACCCGGTTCTTCCCGGCATGACCACCCAGGTGGAACTGCCCACCGGCGAGCGGTCGCTGCTGGAATATCTGCTGAAGCCGATCTACTTCGCCCTGTCCGACAGCTTCAACGAGCGGTGAGGACATCGGCCATCCCCTCTTCCCGCCGGGCGGAGGGGATGGCGGCCACTCTCTGCACACGCTTCACAAACGCAAAAAAGGCCGCCGGTCCTGACTGGACGGGCGGCCGGCGTGGGAGCGGCGTAAAGGGTCAGTAGGCGCCGAGTGACCGGGCGACGGCGGTGAATTCCTCGGCGAGCCAGCCTTCCTGCCGGATCAGGTGTCCCATCAGCTGCTTCAGTGCCGCCTCGTAGGCCTCGGCGCGCTCTTCGGCCGGCAGGCCGGCCGCGGCGAGACGGGCGACGAAATCGTCCGCCGCCTGCTCGGGTCCGATCTTCTCAGCCTTGCGGGAGTCGGCCTGGGTCATGACTGTGAACAACCTGGGAGCGGTGTCGGCGATCTGCTGCGGAACCATGTGAGCGCCTTGATGCGGGAGGCGATGCCTGACCCCATAATGAGTGTACGGCACACGCGTGTGAAGGGACCATTTAGCGCTTAAATGAAATAAATTTTGGATGCATTTGATGCATCTCGTTTCAATTGTGTCGACCCGTCGGCCAAAAGTTGCGGAGGTGCTGCATGAAACGGCTCCGACACAGCTCGACAGAATATGTCACGACATACCAGTAGCAATCATTCGTGCCAGTACCTAAAATTGCCGCGATTCAGCAGCGCCCGTGAACGCCAATGGCCGGCCGCCCCAACCGCAGCGCCTCCCTTCAGACCGCTCCGCTCCGCGCGGTCGAACCCGATCCGGCTGCCGTCAGCCTGGACAAGGTGAAGGCGATTCTGGCTCCGCTGGACCGGGCGCAGAAATCCAAGCTGTTCGAACTGGTGCAGGCCGGGCATCTGGAAGACGACCAGATGACGGTGGAGGTCGGCCGGCTGATCGTCGCCATGCTGAACGGGCCGCGCACCGAACATGCGCGCCGCATCTGGACCGGCTGGTTCGACCCGGTGATGCTGCGCACCGACCAGCTGATGCTGGCGGAAACCCGGCCGGCCGGCTGCATGCATGTGGTCGACGCCAGCGCCTGGTGGTTCGCGCTGCTGCCGCATCTGCGCGAACTGGCCGGGCGGGTGCAGTCCGACATCGCCGCCCGCGCCAGCGAACATCCGCTGGACAGGGTTCTCGCCTCCACCGCCGCGGCGGATTGGGCGGAAGAGCTTCGCATCCGCTCGCTGGCCGTCCTGCGCCAGCGCGGCGTGGCCGGGCCGCTGTTGGCGACGGCCAACTCCGAACGGCTGACGCTGCTGCGCAAGCGCGGGCTGGCAGGCGTGGCGCCGCTGTCGATGGGCGATCTGGCGATGCTGGATTCCATGCTGGAGCATGCGCCGCTGTGGAAGGGTGCCGTTCGCCCACGCGAAACCATCGGCATCCTGCACGCCGTGTCGGAGATGGCGGAGCACGGTTCGCCCGACGGCGCGATGCACTATGCGCTGGCCCTGATCAACGGGTCGCGCGATCCCGATCAGGCACTGGCCCTCCATGGCATGTCGCCCAGCCCGGCATTGGTGGAGGCCGCGGTCGGCCATGTGCAGTTCGGCTGGCAATGCCTGCGCCAGAAGCTGGAGGATCTGCATCTCGGCCGCCCTGCCCCGCCGCAGCTGACGGCGGGCGAGACGGTGGACCGCCTGCAGGAGCGTGCCTTCCGCTGGTACGACGCGTTGCAGGGCTTCGGCGTCGAACGCGGCGGGCGCAGCTGGGCGGCAGTCTCGGCCGCCGTCGGCCGGGTGACCGGGCTGGTCGAGGGCGAGGTGGTGCCGGTGCTGAGCCACCGGCTGCTGACGCTGAACGCCAGCACCTCGGCCCGGCCGCTGATCGACCCGGTGCGCTTCATCAACGGTTTCAACCATCGGCTGCGCCGCCGCGGCATCGCCGCCTCGACCAACCCCTGGCTGACGGCAATCGGGGAGCATCTGGCCGCCCTGTTCCGCCAGATCGGCGCCTATGGCCGGGAGGACGCGCTGTCGGCCATGGCGGACCTGTGCGAACTGGCGGAGGAAGCCGGCTACCCCATCGAGGTGACGGCCATCGACAAGACCCTGCTGGGCATCGCCGAGCGGGCCCTGCGCGATGGCCGTGAGCTGAACGCCGGGGAAAACAGGCTGATCGAGCGCGTCGTGACCGTCGCGACCGAGGAGCGCCGCCGCTGCCGCTGGTGGGTGTCGGGCGAACTGGTTAGCCTGCTGGACGCCGCCCAGCAGCGCGGCATCGGCCCGACGCCACAATAATCCCCACCGTTTGCCGGATCAGGACGACAGCTTGATCCCCGACTTCATGGTGGCCAGCGCCAGCTGGGTGCGGTTGCGGACTCCCAGCCGCTGCATCACCGTGCGCAGATGGACCTTGATGGTGCCCTCCAGCACGCCCAGCGCCCGAGCGATCTCCTTGTTCGACTGGCCCTCCAGCAGCAGGCGAAGCACCTCGCGCTGACGTTCCGTCAGGCCGTTGACGGCGTCGCTTTCGGTGCGGACCGGCGGCATGGCGGCCGGCAGCGGAATGCGGATCGGCGTGCCGCCGCGCACGGCCGGGGGGGCCGGGGCGAAGATGCCGCCTTCCAGCACGATCGGCAGCGCCTGGTCGAGCACCGCGCTTTCGCATCCCTTGTGGACGAAACCGCGGGCGCCGGCGCGGATGCAGGACGCGATGACGTTGCCGTCGGTCGCGCCCGAGACCACGATCACCGGCACGTCGCCGGCCGCCTCCAGCATCTCAGCCAAACCGCTGTGCTCGTCGGCATCGCCCATCTGAAGATCGTAGAGGATGGCGGTCAGCCCCGGTTCGGAATTCACCTTGCGCATGGCATCGGCCAGCGATCCCGCCTCGACGATCGCGACATCCTCATAGCGCTGCCGCAGGGCCAGCGACAGGCCGTAGCGGACCAGGGCATGATCGTCGACAATCAGGAACTTGAGGGGAGTGCCGGGCAAGCCCCGGCGGTCGGACGGCTGATCCAAACCTGCTGAGTCATGAGCGTGCTGCACGTGATGGTCCACTTTTGTTCCCCTTTACTCGCCTAAAGTGCCATCTGCCCATGGAAACGCAGGGCATGCCGCAACCTTAGGACCAATCCTGCATCAGTATGAATGGTTCCATCAGCGGGGATGAGGGGGCATGGGGATAACCGGATTCCAAACCGAAGGTGGCACTCCAGACCATCAATGGTGGCGCCTGCGCCTCCTGCCATCGGCAAGCGGAACCGTCACCGAGAAGACCGATCCACGGTCCGGCCAGGAGCGCAGGCCGACCGCGTGGCCGAGCCGGCCGACGAGCCGCGAGACGATGGCCAGCCCCAGACCGACGCCGCGCTTCTGGTCGCGGCTCGGGTTGTCGAGCTGTCGGAACTCCTCGAAGATGGCCTGCTGGCTGTGCTCGGGAATGCCGGGGCCGGTGTCCCACACCTCGATGCGCAGGCAATCGCCGCAGCGCCGGCAGCCCAGCAGGATTTTTCCGGAGACGGTGTATTTCAGCGCGTTGGCGACGAGGTTCCGCAGGATGCGCTCCAGCAGCTGGGCGTCGCTGAGCACTGTGGCGGTGCTGGGAACGGCCCGGAAACGCAGGCCGCGCATCTCGGCCTGCGGCAGGAATTCGCCATGGATGATTTCCAGCATCGTCGCGACCGGCAACGGCTCGATCATCGGCTCCAGCACGCCGGCATCGAGCCTTGCCGTATCCAGCATGCCTTCCAGCAGGGTGCGGATCGACAGGTGTGCCGCCAGCAGCCCGCCCATGATCGGCCGCTCCGCCTCGCCCAGGCGGTTGCGCAGGACATCGAGGAACAGCCCCATCGACATCACCGGCTGGCGCAGATCGTGGCTGGCGGAGGCCAGGAGTTGCAGCTTGTCGGCATCGGCGGCCTGGAGGCGGCGCAGTTCCTCGTTGGTGCGGGCCAGCTGGCTATTGGCCTCCTCCATCTGATCCAGCGTGACGCGCAGTTCCTCGTCCATCGCCCGCAACTCTTCCAGCGAGGCGTGTAATTCGGAATCCGAGCGTTCGAAATCCCTGCCCCGGCGTTCCAGCGCGGTCTCGCGGATGGCCAGCCTCTCCTGAATCGCATCCAGCTGCGCCAGGGAGTGGCGGTAGCGCTCCGTCATGACCGCCAGTTCACGGGTCTGCCGCTCGATCAGCTCATCGGCATCGCTCTGGCGCCGCTCCAGATCCTCGATCAGCGTCTGCGCCTGCTCCAACTCGGCCGACAGGCGCATCAGCGCGTCGGGCGTCCGATCTTCCTTCAGGGCCTGGGCCACGCAGATGAAATGTTCGGTTTCGCCCCGCGGCCCGACCAGCGGCGTGATGACGAGGCTGCACAGATAGTCGCCGCCATCCTTGCGCCGGTTGACCAGGGAAACACGGGCCGCACCGCCTTGCTGCAAATCACGCCGGATGGTCGCAACCACGGCGGGATCGGTGCGGTGGCAGTGCAGGAAGCGTGGGGAGCGGCCGATGGCCTCGTCCGCCCGGTAGCCGGTCAGGGTGGTGAAGGCCCGGTTGACATAGAGGATGGTCGGCCCCGGAGCATCGAGCCGGCTGTCGGTAACGATGACGGCATGGTCCATATGGTCCCACAGGGGCTGCACGACCAGCGGCTTGGCCTTCATGCCGGCACCCGCGGTCCCCGCAATTTTGAATCCATGGTCATCGGACATTCCATCCAACCCCCGCCAGTACCACCAACGCGCCACGTTGCATCAAGTCGCCAGGGCAGAACAGCAGTAAGTTCACTATCTGAACTGTCAAGGTCAGCCGCTGTTCCGGACAGTTTCTTTAGAGCGATCACCATGACGGAAATTGAGTATCGGGTCATCACCAGCCCTGATACCGTCGTTCGCAAACAAACCCGTTTGGACTCTCTTTTCGTCCCCATCACGCAAACCGGCCCGACGATCAGCTGCCGACAACCTCCGCACGGCTGTCGTCGAGACCGATCCGCTGCCGTTCCGTCACGTCATGAGCCATGGCGACGAGGATCGGCGGCTGTTCCTCCGCGAAATACTGCATGCAGATTTCCATCGGACGCAGCGTCTGGTCGGGGGCCTCGATGGTCGTTTCGAACACGATCTCGGCCTTTTCACCGGACAGCAGCGGCCCCACCAGCCGGGTGAAGGCGAGGGCGTCGATGTCCGGCATCAGGTCGTGCAGGGCGATCTGGCGCAGCGACTCCAGGGAATAGCCCAGCTTCAGCTCCGCCCCCTTGTTGACCAGCTGGAAGCTGAAGGTGGCGGGATCGATGAAATAGACCTCGTTCAGCGACTCCCCGATGATTCGCCCGAGATATTCGGCGAACGCGTCGGACCGTGCCCGCTCCGTCACATCCTCGATGATCAGCACCACGCCGCGCGCCAGCCGGGTGTCATAGAGCAGCGGCGACAGGCGGATGCGGCAGGCGATGCGCCGGCCACGGCGGTCCATCACCGTTATCTCCACCGGCTCAACCGCCGCCTGCGTCGTCAGGATGTCGTGCAGCGGACGGCGCAGGCGCTGAACCGGCAGGCCGATGTCGAGGTCCAGGAACACCTCGCCCATCACTTCCTCGTTGCGCAGGCCCCAGACATTCTCGCTCCAGCGGTTCCAGGACTGGACGGTGAGGTTGTCGTCCAGAACGATGATGCCGACGTCGATGCTGCGCAGGATCGACTCGGAATAGAGGCGATACTCGCCCGCCTCCTCGCTCTGCCGGCGCATCTCCTCATTGGCGACCTCCAGCTCTTCGTTGGTGGAGCGCAGCTCCTCGTTCATCGTCTCCAGTTCCTCGTTGGTGGACTGGAGTTCCTCGTTGGTCGTTTCCAGCTCTTCGTTGGTGGACTGGAGTTCCTCGTTGGTCGTCTCCAGCTCCTCGTTGGAGGACTGGAGTTCCTCGATTGTGGTTTCCAGGCTTTCCTGCGCCGCCTCGATCTCCTGTTGCAGCAGATAGACGCGGCTGGTGTCGAAGAAGCTGAGCAGCGTGGCGAACGCCTTGCCGTCGCGGCTGTAGAGCGGCGACACCTCGATGGTCAGGCGGACCGGCTCGGCCCCCGGCCGGGTGAAGGGCTGGTGTTCGATGCGGACCATGCGGCCGGAATTGCGCACCTCCTCGATCCGGCTGCGCAGCTCGGTCGGGCGGTAGGAGATGGTGAGGTCTTGGAACGGGCGGCCGATGTCGCTTTCCTCGACATCGAACAGGCGGCGGGCATGGGTGTTGGCGAAGACCAGCACCCCTTCGGCATTCACCGCCAGATAGCCGGTGGAGCTGCCGTCGACGATGCTCTCCAGCAGCCGCACCTGCTGGTTGACGCGGGGACTGCCGGCGTCGTTGGCCAGCGACAGGCTTCCGCCGGCGCTCCGCCGCCATTCCTGCGGCACCTTGGCGAAGATGCGGCTTTTCAGGTCGACCGGTTCGAACATGCGCGACCGGGCCAGCTGGGTTTCCGCCTTGCCCAGGAACAGGAAGCCGTCATTGACCAGGGCGTAATGCAGCCGCGGCAGGACGACGCCCTGGGTGTCGGCCTCCAGATAGATCAGCAGGTTGCGGCAGATCAGCAGGTCGATGCGGGAGATCGGCGCGTCGCTGACCACATTGTGGCGGCCGAAGATCACGCATTTGCGCAGGTCGCGCTGGAACACGTAATGATTGCCGATGCGCTCGAAATAGCGTTCCAGCAGCGGTTCCGGCACCGATTCCACGTCGCGTGGCCCATAGGTGGCGTGGCGCGCGGTGTTCAGCGCCGCATCGTCCAGGTCGGTGGCGTAGATCTTGACGCGCCGGCAGAACTCCGCCGTCCCCAGCGCCTCGGCGAACATCATCGCCAGCGAATAGGGTTCCTCGCCCGATGCGCAGCCGACGCTCCAGATCCGGATCGGCGCCTGGTCGCCCTTGCGCTCCAGCATACGGAGGACGACCTCCCGCCGCATCACCTCCCACGCCTCGCCGTCGCGGAAGAAAGAGGTGACGTTGATGAGGACGGTGTTCAGAAGATCGACGAATTCCTGCGGATGGGCTTCCAGAAAAGCGTGGTAGGCGGCGAAGCCGTCGCAGCCGACCTCCTCCATCCGCCGGCGGATGCGCCGCTCCAGGCTCGTGCGTTTGTAGCCGCGGAAATCGATGCCGCGGCTTTCCTGGATATGACGGATCAGATTGTTGAAATCGCTGTCGGGATCGTCGGTCTTCTTGGTCATTATCTTGCGTCATGACGGTGTGGGGGACAGCATAGTCGCCCGCCCGCCCCCGGCTCAAGCGGCGCGGAGACCTACGCCCCTCCCGGGAAGTGCTGGAAGGAACAGGGGAATTATTCAGCCAATCGTGAAACGCCGGAGCTGCGGACCTGTTCTGGCTTCATGGAGAATCGCGACATCATCGCCATCGGTGCATCGGCCGGCGGTCTGAGCGCCCTCACCCGCCTGTTCGGCGCGATGCCGAAGGGGTGGGCGCCGACGGTGTTCGTCGTTCTCCACATCACGCCCAATGCCCGCAGCGTCCTGCCGCAGTTGCTCGACCGGACCGGCTGGCTGCCGGCCTTCCATCCCGTCGATGGCGAACCGATCCGCCACGGTCACATCCATGTCGCGCCGCCCGACCACCATCTGCTGGTCCACCGCGACCGGGTGCTGGTCCGCCGCGGCCCGCGGGAGAACCGGACGCGACCGGCGGTGGACCCGCTGTTCCGCTCGGCCGGGGTCGCCTTCGGCAGCCGCGTCGTCGGCGTCGTGCTGTCGGGCACCCTGGACGACGGCACGTCCGGCCTGCGGGCGATCCGCCGTTGCGGCGGCATCGGCGTCGTCCAGGACCCGGGCGATGCCGAATGGCCGGGAATGCCGCAAAGCGCCATCGACAACGGTGAAGCCGATCACGTCCTGCCGCTCGACCATATGCCGGCCCTGCTGTCCCGGCTGGCCGCCGAACCGGCGCCACCGAGCCCGCCCGTGCCGTTCGATGTCGCCACCGAGGCGCGGATCGCCGAGCAGGAGTTCACAGCCGTGTCCGAAGACACCCAAGCGGTCGGCTTGCCGACCACCCTGTCCTGCCCGGAATGCGGCGGCGGCCTGAGCGAGATCCATGACGGACCGGTGCTGCGCTTCCGCTGCCATGTCGGTCATGCCTACAGCCCCGACAGCATGGAGGCGGCGCAGGCCGAAGCGATGGAAACGGCCCTGTGGGTCGCCCTGCGGACCCACGAGGAGCGGGTGGAGCTGTTCCAGCGCCTGGGCGACTATGCCCGCGAACGCGGCCAGGACCTGATTGCCGCCAATTGGGACAGCCAGAAGCAGGAGGCCCGCAAGAACGCCGAGCTGCTGCGTACCGTGCTGTCCAAACCGGAGGTCCGGAACACCAGCTCCCAGAAGAAGCGGTGATCGGAGCGCTGGTGCCGGCCGGATGACCGGCCGCTGGAACCGGATGGCATCCGGCGGGTTGGATCCTTTCGGAACCTAAGTTCCGGCCCCAGGAGCCTGCCCCCGAAATGTCGCAAGACCACCCCCCTGAGTATCGCCCCATGAGCATCGACGGACTGTCGGACGACAAGGACACCCCGCATTACGACGGTCCGGCCGGCGGCTGGGGGTCGGTCGGGTCGATGGCCCGCATCATGGGGGAGGAACGGCCGACCCCCGCCGTGCTCGACACGCTGCGCCGGCAGAACAAGCCCGGCGGCTTCATGTGCGTGTCCTGCGCCTGGGCCAAGCCGGCCAAGCCCCGCGCCTTCGAGTTCTGCGAGAACGGCGCCAAGGCGACGATCTGGGAACTGACCAGCCGGCGCTGCACCCCCGACTTCTTCGCCGAGCATACGGTCACGGAGCTGAAGGGCTGGAAGGATTACGATCTGGAGCAGCAGGGGCGGCTGACCCACCCGATGCGCTACGACCGGGCGAGCGACCGCTATCTGCCCTGCGGCTGGGACGAGGCCTTTGCCGCCATCGGATCCGAGCTGCGCGCCATCGATCCGGAGCAGGCGGTGTTCTACGCCTCGGGCCGCGCCAGCCTGGAAACCTCCTATCTCTACGCGCTGTTCGCGCGGCTCTACGGGCACAACAATTTGCCCGACAGCTCCAACATGTGCCACGAGACGACCTCGGTCGGGCTGAAGACGGTGATCGGCTCGCCGGTCGGCACCTGCGTGCTCGACGACTTCGAAAGCTGCAACGCCATCTTCTTCTTCGGCCAGAACACCGGGTCGAACAGCCCCCGCCTGCTCCACCCGTTGCAGGAGGCGGTGAAGCGCGGGGCGAAGATCGTCACCTTCAACCCCGTGCGGGAAAAGGGCCTGGAGAGCTTCCGCAATCCGCAAAGCCCGCTGGAGATGCTGACCGGCAAGGACACCCGGATCTCCACCCTCTATTTCCAGGTGAAGGCCGGCGGCGACATCGCCGCGATCACCGGCATGATCAAGCATGTGCTGGCCGCCGCGGAGGAGCGGAAGGCGGACGGCAAACACGTTCTCGATCACGACTTCATCGCCCAGCACACGGCCGGCTTCGACGAGATGAAGGCGCGGATCGACGCCATCGGCTGGGAGGAGATCGAGGAGGAATCCGGCCTGACCCGCGCGGACCTGAAGGAGGCCGCCGACATCTACATCGAGGCCGAACGCTCCATCGCCATGTACGGCATGGGCCTGACCCAGCAGGTGCGCGGCTCGGAGACGCTAGGGGCGCTGGTCAATCTCTGGCTGCTGAAGGGCAACATCGGCCGCGACGGCGCCGGCATCTCGCCGGTGCGCGGCCATTCCAACGTCCAGGGCCAGCGCACCGTCGGCATCTCCGAAAAGCCGGAGCTGGTGCCGCTCGACCGGCTGGCCGAGCAGTTCGGCTTCGAACCGCCGCGCAAGGAGGGGCTGAACACCGTCAAGGCCTGCGGGAAGATCCTGTCGGGCGAGGTGAAGGCCTTCATCGGGCTCGGCGGCAACTTCGTCCGCGCCATCCCCGAGCGCGAGCGGATGGAGGCGGCCTGGACGCGCCTGCGCCTGACGGTGCAGGTGGCGACCAAGCTGAACCGCAGCCACCTGATCAACGGCGAGGTCGCTTATCTGCTGCCCTGCCTCGGCCGGTCGGAGGAGGATGTGCAGGAGAGCGGCGCGCAGGCGGTGACGATGGAGGACAGCCTGAGCTGCATCCACGGCTCGCTCGGCACCAACACGCCGGCCAGCCCCCATCTGAAATCGGAGGCCGCCATCGTCGCCGGCATGGCGAAGGCGACCCTGCCGCCGAATCCGAAGGTGACCTGGGACGCGTGGGTGGCCGATTACCGCCGCATCCGCGCCCTGATCGAGGCGACCTATCCCGACCAGTTCCACCATTTCAACGAGCGGGTCTTCACCCCCGGCGGCTTCTACCGCGGCAACCCGGCGCGCGAGCGGATCTGGAAGACGGACTCCGGCAAGGCCCACTTCACCCCGCCGGGCCGTCTGCGCGCCATCGGCTTCGAGGATGCGCCGGGCCGCTGGCGGCTGATGACCATGCGGTCGAACGACCAGTTCAACACGACGATCTACGGCTACTCCGACCGCCTGCGCGGGATCGAGGGCACCCGCGACGTGCTGCTGATGAACCCGCTGGACATCGCCGCGGCCGGTTTGCAGGAGGGTCAGGTGGTCGCACTGGCGAGCGATGCCGGCGACGATGTCGACCGCCGGGTGGGCGGCCTGACGGTGACGCCCTTCCATCTGCCACGCGGCTGCCTCGGGGCGTACTACCCGGAGATGAACCCGCTGATTCCGCTGTGGTACCACGACGAGGCGTCAAAGACACCGGCCGCGAAGGGTGTGCCGGTGCGGATCGTGGCGTAGGGAGCAGGAACCTGAAATTCCCTCTCCCGCCCCGGGAGAGGGAGGGGACCCACAAAGTGGGGAGGGTGAGGGGAGACCCAAGAATCCTGAACCGCATTGCCCCGAAGCATATGGCTTCGTGCCTAACCCCTCACCCTTCCCATGCTCCGCATGGGCCCCTTCCCTCTCCCGGGGCGGGAGAGGGAACCGAACGCCCCCCTCAGTGCGCCTCTTCCCAGTTGTCGCCAATCCCGGCTTCCGCCACCAGCGGCACACCCAGCGTCGCCGCACCCTCCATCACCTCGCGCACGATCCGCGCCGCGTCCTCGGCCTCCGCTTCCGGCACCTCGAACAGCAGTTCGTCGTGCACCTGCAACAACATCCGGGCACTGCTGCCCGCGGCGGCCAGGGCGCCCGGCATGCGGTTCATCGCCCGCTTCATGATGTCGGCTGCGGTGCCCTGGATCGGAGCGTTGATCGCCTGACGCTCGGCGAAGGCGCGGCGGGCGGCGTTCTTCTCCTGGATGCCGGGCATGTAGCAGCGGCGGCCGAACAGGGTCGCCACATAGCCGTGCTGGCGGGCGAAGGCCTTGGTCGCCTCCATCCACACCTTCAACTCGTGGAAGCGCTCCAGATAGGTCTTGATGAAGGCATTGGCCTCCCCCGGCGCGATGCCGAGTTGACGGCCGAGCCCGAAGCCGGAGATGCCGTAGATGATGCCGAAGTTGATCGCCTTGGCCTTGCGGCGGATGTCCGGCGTCATCTGCTCCAGCGGGATGCCGAAGACCTGGGCGGCGGTGGCGGCGTGAATGTCCAGCCCGTCGCGGAAGGCGTCCTTCAACGCCTGGATGTTCGCCATCTCCGCCACCAGACGCAGCTCGATCTGCGAATAATCGACGCTCAGCAGCTTGTAGCCGGGGGATGCCACGAAGGCACGGCGGATCTTCTTGCCCTCCTCCGTCCGCACCGGGATGTTCTGCAGGTTCGGGTCGGTCGAGGACAGGCGGCCGGTGTTGGTCGCCGCCAGCGCGAAGGCGGTGTGGACGCGGCCGGTGACCGGAGAGATCTTCTCCTGCAACGCGTCGGTGTAAGTGCTTTTCAGCTTGGCGAGCTGGCGCCAGTCGAGCACGCGCTGGGCGATGGTGTGGCCCTGCTCCGCCAGCTCCTCCAGCACGCTGCTGTCGGTGGAATAGGCGCCGGTCTTGCCCTTCTTGCCGGTGCCGAGCTTGAGAGTGTCGAACAGGATCTCGCCCAGCTGCTTGGGCGAGCCGATGTTGAAGCTCTGGCCGGCCAGCGCATGGACGTCCTTCTCGATCTCGGCGAGGCGGAGCGACAGGCTCTGCGACAGGTCGGACAGCGCCTTCTTGTCGATGTGGACGCCGGCCCGCTCCATGTCGGCCACCACCGGGACCAGCGGTCGGTCCAGCGTCTCGTAGACGGTGACCATGCGGTCGTCGACCAGCCGCGGCTTCAGCAGCGTCCACAGCCGCAGCGTGATGTCGGCGTCCTCGGCGGCATAGGCCAGCGCCTTGTCCAGCGGCACGCGGTCGAAGGTGATCTGGTTCTTGCCGGTGCCGCAGACCTCCTTGAAGGGGATCGGCGTGTAGGCGAGGTGCAGTTCCGCCAGCTCGTCCATGCCGTGGCCGTGCGAACCGCCCTCCAGCACATAGGAGATCAGCATGCTGTCGTCGACCGGCGACACGGCGATGCCGTTGCGGGCGAACAGCTGGTGGTCGAACTTGAAGTTGTGGCCGATCTTCAGGACCGACCGGTCCTCCAGCACGTCCTTCAGGATCGCCATCGCCTCGTCGGTCGGGATCTGCGCCGGCGGCGTCGGGGCTTCGAAGTCGAGCTGGCCGGCGGCCGCCGCTCCCTCCGCCTTGTGGGCGAGCGGGATGTAGCAGGCGATGCCCGGCTCGGTCGACAGCGAGACGCCGACCAGCGTGGCGGTGGCGGGCGTCAGGCTGTCGGTCTCGGTGTCGACGGCCAGCACGCCGGTCTCGCGCGCCCGCTCGACCCAGCGGCGCAGCGCATCGGCGTCCTGCACCAGTTCGTAGCGCACCTCCGGGACGTTCAGCACCGTCTTGCGGGCCGGGCGGTCCTCCGCGGCCGGGCTTTCGGCCGTCGCCGGCGACTTCGCGGCGGGGGTGGGCATGGAGCCGGGGGCCGGGAGCGAACCGCTGGCCCCATCGGCGATGCGGCCGTCCTTCTGCATCTCCATCTCGACACGGGAGACGATGCTGCGGAATCCCTGGGCGCGCAGGAAGTCGATCAGCCGCTGATGGTCGGGCTCGCGCACCCGCAGATCGTCCAGCGGCTTGGGCGGCGGCACATTCTCATCCAGCAGGACCAGACGGCGGGAGATGCGGGCCAGATCGGCGAACTCGATCAGCTTCTGGCGGCGGGCCGGCTGCTTGATCTTCTCGGCATTGGCCAGCAGGGCTTCCAGGTCGCCATATTCGGTGATCAGCTGGGCGGCGGTCTTCACGCCGATGCCGGGCACGCCGGGAACGTTGTCGACGCTGTCGCCGGCCAGCGCCTGGACGTCCACCACCTTGTCCGGCGGGACGCCGAACTTCTCGAACACCTCGTCGGGGCCGATCGCCTTGTTCTTCATCGGGTCGAACATGCCGACGCCGGGACGGACCAGCTGCATCAGGTCCTTGTCCGACGACACGATGGTGACCGGCCGCCCGGCCTCCTGCGCCAGACGGGCGTAGGTGGCGATCAGATCGTCGGCCTCGAAGCCCTCCAGCTCCAGGCAGGGCAGGCAGAAGGCCTCGGTCGCCTCGCGGATCAGCGCGAACTGCGGCTTCAGCTCCTCCGGCGGCTCCGGGCGGTGGGCCTTGTAGTCGGGGTAGAATTCGTTGCGGAAATTCAGCCGCTTGCTGTCGAAGACCACCGCCACGGCTTCCGCCTTGGCGTCGGCCAGCAGCTTCAGCAGCATGTTGGAGAAGCCCAGCACCGCGTTGACCGGCGTGCCGTCCGGCCGCGTCAGCATCGGCAGCGCGTGGAAGGCGCGGAAGATGAAGCCCGAGCCGTCGACCAGATACAGGCCGCTGCCGTCACCGCCCGAATTGGTGCCGCCCGAAGCAGGGCTGCCGGTGGCGGGGGTGTTCTCGGAGGCGGCGGTGGCATCTGTCATGGTGGTCTCTCGTCCCTTCCTTGCGGGCGCTACCATCGCCGAAGGAGGGCCGGGAGTCGAGTGCCGAGACCGGGGTGGAGACCCGCCGCCAACGCCCCTCGCCACCGGCAGCGCACCGCCGGCAGCATGGCCTCAGTCGGCGCTGTCCTCCACCGCGCTGGTCACCACCGGACCGACGAAGGCATAGCCGACGCCATGCACCGCCTGCACCGGCAGGGCGCAGCCGCTGCGCTCCTCCACCTTGATGCGCAGGCGGCGGACCAGGGAATCGATGGAGCGGCTGTAGGGGTCCCAATCGCGGCCGGTCAGGGTGACCGAAATGTCCTGGCGGCTGACCGCTTCGCCGGGGGCGGCGACCAGCAGCGAGAGGAACTTGTACTCCGTCGCGGTCAGCGGCACGGCGGAGCCGGTCGGCGGCTGGATACGCCATTCGATGTCGTCGAACACCCAGACCTTGCGCGAGTCCGCAGGGGCGTGAGCGGGGCCAGGAGTCGGGCCGGGCACCGGCACCCCCATCCCCGCCGATGGCTCCGCGGCAGAGTGCGGTGCGGCGCCCTTCTGCATCCGGCGCATCAGCGCCTTGATCTGCGCCTCCACCTCGCGGAAATCGACCGGCTTGACCAGATAGACGTCGGCGCCCAGCTCCAGCCCGATGACACGGTCGATCAGCCCGGATCGCGCCGTCAGCATGATGATGGCGGCCGAAGAATTGGCGCGGACGCGGCGGGCGACCGAGAAGCCATCCTCGTCCGGCAGATTGATGTCGAGCACGATCACATCCGCCGGGCCTGCCTCCAGCAGGCGGTCCAGCTCCGCGCCGCGCGACGCACCCCCCACCTCGAATCCGCAGCGGTCGAGATATTCGACAAGATCGTCACGAAGGTCGGCTTCGTCCTCGACCACAATGATCCGGGCCACGACGCCTCACGCCCCCATTCACATTCATATGAAGTTATATTAAACACCCGAAGCGGTTACGCAAACCATATCGGACGGATGGGATAAACCACGGTCCCGCAAATCCGGTTCCAGCACCTTACCTTTGGGACAGGTAGCGGTCGCCGACCGTCGCGGAATAGCGGCCCACCCACTCGCGGTCGATGGCGTCGAGGCGGCCCTTCCCCTTCATCTCCGCAAGGCAGCGGTCGAAGTCGGCGCGCAGCTGTTCGTCGCGGAACACCATGCTGTAGGCGGTGGGTGGGAAGATGGCGGTGAACTGCACCGGCTGGGCCGGGTCGAAAGGCAGGCCGCCGGCCGCCTTCGCCTTTTCCTGAAGCTGGCGGTTGTATTCGGCGAAGATCAGGCCGTCGGCCAGAACCGCGTCGACCCGCCCGGCGAACAGCAGGTTGGAATGCACCATCTGGTCGGCGCGTTCGCGGAAATCGCCGAAGCTGGGGATGGCGGCGCGCAGCCCCGGCAGCACGTCCGGCGCGCCGGAAAAGGTGATGACGCGCTTGCCCGCCAGATCGGCCAGCGACTGCACGGTCAGGCCGCTGCTCTTCAGCACGGAGGCGCCGTTCTGGTAGAGGATGTAGGGGGCGGAGCGGGCCCCCGGCATCTCCATGCCCGCCGGGACGGTGGAGACGGCGTCGATCTGCCCTCCCGTTTGCCCGCCAGCCTGCGCACTTCCCTGGACGCTGTCGCGGTAGTCGTTCCAGTGGCGGCCGAAGGGAACAACCTTGAAATGCGCCTCATGCCCGCAGGCGGCCAGCGTCTCCGTGATGATGCTGGCCTCGCGCCCGGTGCCGTCGGCGCTCATCATCGGCGGCAGTTCCGGCGCCAGCACGGTCACCGGACGCGCGGCGGCGGGCAGCGCCGTCGCCGCCAATGCGGCAAGAACCGCCACGCCGGCGGCGGCAAGTCCGGCTGGAGCGATCCGCGGGCCAAAGAACGCACGAACACCAAACGCCATCCTTCGCTCTCCCCCAGAAGACAGCTCCAGCCGCCGGCTCTTGCCACAAGCAACTGTATTCGAAGGTAGCACGGCCGAGGACGCGGCCGTCCACGGGAAAAACCACTGTCCCCCAAAGGCCTCAGCCGGTTGGCCGTGGCGTCGTTACACTTCGTCGCAATTGGACGGAAATGGTCTCCGCCGGTTTCCTATTGTTCCCATTTTCCCGGACGTTCCGACACTGTATGAAACCGGTGCCGAATGTTATTTCAGGACTGATTAATCCCGTTGTGCTAAGGGTAAGCTCGTTCGCCACATGCATCATGTCTGCCGGCCGGTTCGATGACTGTCGGCATGCTGCACGCGAGGGTGGATTTACTGATGCGCTTGGGACTATCGCGGACTTGGAAACCAGGACCGCGGCTGAATTGAAACCCGCCATGAACACGGAACGCCCGATCGGCCGGGTCAGGAGGATGTGGATGAGCGTCACGGGATGGGACGACACCGAATCCTATACGCTGCGCGGCGCCGGCCCCCAGGGGTCGGGCGACGAGGTGGTCCGTGCCGGCGGGTCGTCGCTGCTGACACGCGTCATCCTGATGATCGTCGGCTGCACCCTGCTGGTCGGGCTGATCGCCATGGGCGTCTCCTCCGTCCTGGTCGGCCGCCAGCAGAGGGAGGCGCTGACCCACCGCGCGACCCTGGTCGGCACGCTCCAGGCGTCGGCCATGGGGCAGGCGGTGTGGGAATTCGACACCCGCGCGGTGGAGGGGATGATCCGCGGCCTGCTGGCCGAGGACCCCGCGGTGCGCAGCGTGAAGGTTTGGGCGGCATCCGGCGGCCGCGGCGGCCATGGCGAGCCGCTGGTGGCGCTGGAACGTCCGGCCGGCCGGGCCGAGCTGACGACCGTCGAAAAGCAGATCGTCATGTCCGGCGGCAACGGCGAGCGCACGATGGTCGGCCTGCTGCGCATGACCTATTCGCTGGAGGAGGCGGAGAGCGCCACCATGACCGCGCTGGCGCCGATGGCCGGCTTGGTCTTCTTCTCGCTGCTCGCCGTCATCGGCATGATCAGCATCCTGCTGAACCGGCTGGTGCTGGCGCCGCTCGCCCGGCTGACGCGCTCCGCCGGTGCCATCGCCGCCGGTGACTACCGCGTCCGTCTGCGCAACACCCGCGCCGACGAGATCGGCCAGCTGACCGTCGCCTTCAACCACATGGCGGAAACCGTCCACGACTACACCGAGCGGCTGGAACAGCGCGTCGCCGAACGGACGGAGGAGCTGCGCCAGTCCAACGAGCAGCTGGCGGTCGTCAACCGGCAGGTGATGGACAGCATCCAGTATGCCAGCCTCCTGCAATCCGCCATCCTGCCCGACGAGCGGGAGATGGCGCGGCACCTCGACGGCGTCTGCGTGCTGTGGCGTCCGCGCGACGTGGTGGGCGGCGATTTCCACATCTTCCGCGCGTTGGAGGACGGCCGTTTCCTGATCGGCGTCGCCGACTGTTCCGGCCATGGCGTGCCGGGCGCCTTCATGACGATGACGGTGTCGGCCATCCTCGACCATGTGCTGTCGGAAACGCCGGACAGCGATCCGGCGGCGATCCTCGGCGGGCTGAACCGCATGGTGCGCGCGGCATTGGCCCGCGGACGCGACAACCCGCGCTTCGACAACGGCCTGGACATCGGGCTGTGCCTGGTGCGGCCGGACCGGGGCGACCTGCTGTTCGCCGGCGGCCGGATCGGCCTGCACATCGTCGACTCCGCTGCCGGCAGCAGTCCCAATGCCGGCACAGCCGGCGGCACCGTCGGCGAAGTGAAGGGCGATGCGCAGAGCCTGGGCTATCGCCGGTCCGACAGCGGCCACCGCTTCACCACCCACCGGGTGGACCTGGCGCCGGGCCGCAGCTTCTACCTGACCACCGACGGCTTCCTCGATCAGGCCGGCGGCACCCGCGGCTTTGGCTTCGGCAACCGCCGCTTCACCGCCATGCTGCTGGAGCATGACGCGATCCCGATGACGGAGCGCCGGGCCGCCTTCGCGCAGGCCCTGGCCGAGCATCAGGGCGAGCGGGCGCAGCGCGACGACATCACCCTGGTCGGCTTCACCGTTTCGCCGGCCGCTGCACCGGCCGCAACACCGGTGCTTGCGGCGGCATCCGCGCCCGACGCATCCTCATCCCACCCCGTTCACCCGTAAGGCAGGTCGTCAAGGTACGATGAAAGGCAACGAACTCTTCAACCTTCAGGAGCTGCTGTCGCGGCAGAAGCTGCTGATCTGCTTCAGCGGCCCCTTCAGCCACAGCGTCATCGAAGAGCTGGGCAAGGCGGTCCGCAACCATCTGGAAAATGAGCGGATCGAAAAGTCGGCGATCATGGACGTCTTCTCCGTCTATGTGGAGCAGGCGCAGAATGTCCGCAACTACACGGCATCGCGGGAAGCGCTGGGCCGGCCGATCCCGGCCAACAGCGGCATCGTGGTGATCGGCAAGGAGGACGATCATTACGTCGTCAGCTCCGGCAATCTGGTCGAGGCGGACGACGTCCCCGGCCTGTCGGCGATGCTGGAGAAGCTGCGCGGCCTGGACAAGGCCGGCCTAAAGGCGGTCTACAAGGAACAGTCGCGCAAGCCGCGCGAGGCGGGCGCCAGCGGCGCCGGGCTGGGCCTGATCGACATGGCGCGCAAGGCCACCCGGCCGCTGGAATATTCGTTGCGCGCGGTGGATGACACCTATTTCTTCTTCAGCCTTGAAGTGCAGCTATAAGAAATCACGGAATACACATAATGGACAGTTTGCGGATCGAGGCAACCTCCTGCTCTCCCCTGATCGATTTCGATCCGGCGGCCGGGATGCTGCGCATCGAAGGCGAATCCTATCCGGAGAACTCCTTCGATTTCTACGCGCCGGTGTTCAACTGGCTGGAGGATTATCTGAAGGCCCCCGCCCCGGCGGTGGTGCTGGACATCGGGCTGAGCTACCTCAACACCAGCAGCATCAAGTGCATGATCGACGTGCTGGAGATGCTGGACGGCGCCCACCAGAAGGGTCAGACGATGTCGGTGCGCTGGCATTACGACAGCGACAACGACCGCGCGCTCGACATGGCGGAAGAGTTCGCCGAAGACGTGTCGCTGCCGTTCGAAATTCTGGCCCATTGACGGCACACTGAACATCCGGGATGACGATGCGGTCGCAGGAACAGGAACTGCGTCAGTGGGTTCAGCGGCTGGCCGAGGATCCGGCCAATGCCGGCAACCCGCTGCTGGCGGAATTCCAGACGCTGGCGGAGCGGCACGGCAAGCTTTTGCGCCAGTTCCGCAAGATTGCCAAGATCAGTGACCGTCTCCAGACCGAGACCAAGGAGATGGCGCGCCAGCAGCGGCAGTTCGTGCTGATGGTCAGCCACGAATTCCGCACGCCGCTGGCGATCATCGACAGCGCCTCGCAGATGCTGGAGCTGGAGCCGAAGCTGCCGGTTTCGGCGATGCCGCGGGTCAGCAAGATCCGCAACGCGGTCCAGCGGATGCTGCACCTGATCGAACGCTGCCTGACCAACGACCGGCTGGGCGCCGCGGCGGCGCGGCCGGTGGCCTTCGACCTTGCGGCGATGCTGACCGCGCTGGCGGGCGAGATGGCAGGGACCGCCACCGCCCACCGCTTCGAACTGCACGGCCTCGACCGTCCGGTGCCGATTCCCGGCGACCGCGACCTTTTGGCCGTTGTGTTTTCCAACCTGATGGAAAACGCTGTCAAGTACTCGCCGAACGGGGGCACGATCCGCCTCGACCTCTCGGTCGGCGACGGCGCCGCCGGCAGCCCCTGTGGAGGCCCTGGCCGTCAGGTCACGGTACGGATCACGGACCAGGGGATCGGCGTCAACGCCGCCGACGCGGCGCGGCTGTTCGACAAGTATTTCCGTGCGTCCAATGCGGCGGGGACGACCGGCGCCGGGCTTGGCCTCCACCTTGCCCGCTGCATCGTGGATACCCACGGCGGCGGCATCTCGGTGGCGAGCGAGCCGGGCCAGGGCTCGGCCTTCACCGTCCGGTTGCCGGTCGCACGGGCAACGACGCCCACGGCGGCTCCGGCAGCAGCTTCGGCGGCGGTTCCGGTACCGGAGACCTCGCCATGACAGGGGGTGCCGACTCCGAGGTCGGCAATTCCGGCGGCGCGACGGTAACGGGCTTGCCCAGGCGCTGGGCCTTGCGGCGGGGAACGATGGGCATGATGGTGCAGGAACAGAAGCTTCAGGATTGGGTCGCCCGCCTCGCGGCGAACGAGGATTATGCCGACCATCCGCTGATGCAGGAGTTCCGCGCGCTCGCCAACGACCACATGAAGCTGATGCGGCAGCTGACCAAGATCGCCAAGATCAGCGACCGCATGCAGACCGACACCCGCCAGATGGCGCGCACGCTGCACGCCGCATCGCAGACCGACCCGCTGACCGATCTGCCGAATCGCCGCCAGATGATCGAACGGCTGGAGGCCGAGCTGTGCCGCGTCAGCCGCAACGGCAGCGGCTTTGCGCTGATCATGCTGGACATCGACCATTTCAAGGACGTAAACGACGCCTTCGGCCATGCCGCCGGCGACCATGTGCTGGTGGAGACCGCCGGCCTGCTGCGCCGGAACCTGCGCCTGCATGACCTGTGCGCCCGTTGGGGCGGAGAGGAATTCCTGATCCTGTTGCCCGGCAGCGATCAGATCCAGGCCGAAACGGTCGCGGAAAAGCTGCGCCAGCTCATCGCCCACCATCCGTTCGTCCATCAGGACAGCAGCATCACGGTGACGCTGAGCCTTGGCATCGCATCCCATCGCCAGGGGCAGACCGCCGACGCCTGCATCCAGGCGGCCGACGACGCGCTCTACATCGCCAAGCGCGCCGGACGCAACCGCTGGGCGGCAGCCGCTTAAGTCGGGGAAGGTGCTGCTTCGGCAACCGCGGCCGGGGCGGCACCGATGTTCAGTTCCTCCAGCTGCGCCAGCGCCCCGGCCATGCCGGTGGCGACCAGATTGGCGTCGGTCTCGGCGCTGGCCCGCTCCGGCACCTCGGATTCCGGATGGGCGCTCCACAGGCAGAGCAGGATCGGCACGCGCGGGCCGAAATGCATCCGCAGGCGGCGCATCATCCGCCGGCAATGGCCAAGCGCCGTCGGGTTGAGCGAGGACAGCACCACCGCATCCACCCCCGTG
Source organism: Azospirillum sp. 11R-A (assembly GCF_049472615.1). Classification (NCBI taxonomy): domain Bacteria; kingdom Pseudomonadati; phylum Pseudomonadota; class Alphaproteobacteria; order Rhodospirillales; family Azospirillaceae; genus Azospirillum; species Azospirillum sp. 11R-A. The sequence continues at coordinate 29,151 of NZ_JBCEBL010000011.1, forward strand.
GTACCGAGGCTGGCGATGGCGCGGGTCGATGCCTTCTCGCAGGGCACGACATCGGCATGGATGCCGCGTCCGGCAAGCAGATAGGCGAGAAGCCCGGCAGCCGCCTCGTCGAGATTGTTGCGAGCCCCGACGCAGAGCACGCGCGGGGCATTGTCGGCCGGGGCGGGCGCATCCGACAGCTCGTCCAGCAGGCCCGCCATCCCCTCGGCCACCGCCTGCCGCCCGTCCGGGTTGAGGGAGCCGCGCTGGCGTTCCTGTTCGGCCAGCGACAGGGCTGGCAGCAGCAGCCCGTCGGCCAGTTCGACCGGGGTGGATTTTCCGAGCCGCTCCTCGGCAAGCTCGGTCGCCTCCACCGGATCGCGGGCCAGCAGGCGCTGGTAGATCTTCGCCTCGTCGGGCAGGACCGGGCGGTCGCCGAGCATCACCTCCAGGAAATGCAGCTGCGGCACATGGCGGCCGAGCACCACGAGGCAGACGGTCAGCGGCGTCGCCAGCAAGAGGCCGATCGGCCCCCACAGCGTCGTCCACACCACCGCCGCGACGATGATGGCAAGCGAGGACAGGCCGGTCGCCGTTCCATAGAGCCAGGGCTCCACCACATTGTTGGAGAACAGCTCCACCGCCACGAACAGGGCGATGCACAGCAGCGGCAGGGTCCAGCCGGTGTCGACCGCGAAGGACAGCAGGATGGGAAAGGCCGAGGCGATCACCGGCCCGAGGAAGGGAATGAAGCGCAGCACCGTCGCCAGCAGCCCCCACAGCAGCGGGTTCGGCACGCCGAGCAGCCAGAGCCCGACGCCGATTGGCAGCCCGTAGGTCACGTTCACCACAACCTGCATCAGCAGATAGCGGCTGACCCGCTCGCCGGCGTCGTTCATCGCCTCCGTCGTCCGGCTGAGATCGCCGGATCCGACCAGCCGGATCATGCGGTCGCGCAGATCCTCCCGCTGCAACAGCATGAAGATGGTGAAGACCAGCACCATGCCGGCGGTGGCGATCGGCGTCATCGCCGGGCCGAGCACCCGGCTGACGAGGTCGAAGACCCCGGTGTCGGACTGGTCGATGCGCACCGGGACCGGTTCGCGGTGCGTCGGCGCGCCGGCCTGCGTCGCCGGGCCGGCGCCGGGCAGTTGGTTGGGTGCGGCACCTGCGGTGGCCCGCTCGATCTCCTGTTGCAGGTCGCGGAAGGCGTCCGTCGCCTGCTTCAGCGCGCCGCGGTCGCCAGCCGATGCGGTGGCGCTGCGCAGGGACTCGATCTTGGTGTGGATGTTGCGCTGGTAGGTCGGCAGATTGTCGGCCAGATCGCCCAGCTGACTGCCCACCACGGCACCGAAGCCGGTGATGCCGAGAAACAGCAGCGCCACCACCGCCAGCACCGACGGCACGCGGCCCAGACGCCAGCGCTGCAGCCGGGTGACGATGGGCGTCAGCACGAAGCTGAGCAGCACCGCCAGCGCGATGGGCATCAGGATGTCCGCCGCCAGATACAGCGTCACCACGATCAGCGTGATGATCAGCAGGATCGTCTGGGTGGAGACGGGAGGAGCGGCCTTCGTCACCGCGATGGGGCGTGCCTGTAGTCGGCGAGCGGTGTCCTCGGCCATGATCGTCGGGCTTTCCGGAAGGGAGAATGCCCGACATGAACACCGGCCGCGCCGGCACGTTCCCTCGCCTGGCCCGTCACGGCGGCGAGGGCCGCCAAACCATGATTGGGCCCGTCAGGGAAGCGGCTGCTGCTGGGTGATGCAGTGGATGCCGCCGCCGCCGCGGACGATGTCGAGTGCTGCGATTTGCACCACCTCGCGGTCGGGGAAGGCCTTGCGGACGACGCGGAACGCCTCGTCGTCGGCCGGATCCTCGAAGGCCGGCATGACGATGCCGCCGTTGGCGATGTAGAGATTGGTGTAGGACAGGGTCAGGCGCACGCCGTTCAGGTCGCGGCGGGCGGGCTGCTGGATGGTGATGACCTCCAGTTCGCGGCCCTTCGCGTCGCGGGCGCGCTTCAACCGGTCCAGATTGTCCTGGAAGATCTTGAAATTGGGATCGCCGGGATCGTCGGTGGTGATCGCCATCACCACGCCGGGACGAACGAACAGCGCGATCTCGTCGATGTGGCCATCGGTCTCGTCGTCCTGATAGCCCTGCCCCAGCCAGATCACCGTCTCGACGCCGAGATGGTCCTTCAACTGCTGCTCGATCTCCTCCCGCGACAGACCGGGATTGCGGTTGGGATTCAGCAGGCACTGTTCGGTGGTGATCAGCGTCCCCTCCCCGTCGACATGGAAGGAGCCGCCCTCCATCACCAGCGGGGCGGAAATGCAGGGGAGCTTGAGATGGTCAAGGATCAGGCGGCCGACCTGCTGGTCCTTGTCGCTGCCCTGGTAATTGCCGCCCCAGGCGTTGAAGCCCCAATGGACGCCGGCCAGCCCGCCCTTGCCGTCGATGACGAAGCTGGGGCCGGTGTCGCGAATCCAGGAATCGCTGATCGGCAGCGGCAGGATCTGGATGCCGGGGCCGCAGGCGAGCGAGGCTTCCGCCACGTCCGCCGGGTCGCACACCATCGTCACCGGCTCGAAGCGGGAGATGGCCTGCGCGACCTCGGCATAGGCGTCGCACGCGGCGTCGAAGGCGCCCTCCGGCCAGGTTTCCGGCCGGCACGGCCACGCCATCCAGCATCCGCTGTGGCTGGCCCATTCGCCGGGCATGCGGAAGCCTTGACCCGTCCCTTCACCCGTCGGCATCGGGGCGTTCGGTGTCGTCATGCGTCGATCCCTCTACCCTTTTTCAAAGTCCTCTGCCCTTCGCAGCCGCAACACCGGAACAACGGTCGGACCGAAACACCGGTCGGCGGGCCGCAAGGGACCGGGACATTTTTCATCCCCATCCACCCTAACCACGGGAGCGCGCCTTTGGCAATCGCGTCCGCCGCAGCGGATGCTTGGCCTTATGGCAGAAGGGCGTCGTGCAGAGGGGCCTTGCGGCGAAGGGATTTTAAAAAAGACGCGGAAGGACGTCGCGTCGGCATGCCGGAAAAGGGAGCCGGCATGAGGTCCGGCTAGAGGCCGGACGGCGGGCGCAGGGCGCGGCGGGCGGTGACCGAACGGGTGGTCGCATAGGCAGTGGACACGGGACTGAAAAATCCAAGTCTCAACAAGGGGAACCACAGGAGCGCGCGCATGGCACGACCTCTTTCGCTGTTGACGATGACATCAACATAGCAAAAGAAACGGGCAATTGCCATCCGCGGCGGCAGAGGTCTGCTGCGCGCGGATGGGTAGGTCTGCGGAACGCTTCAAAAAGACCGGTCAGCCGTTCTGGATCGCCATCTGCTCGTCGCGTTTGCGCTGCCGTTCCTGGCGGGCCATGACGATGCTGGCGACGAAGATGCCGGTCGCCACCACCAGAACCATCAGCGTTGCCAGTGCGTTGATCTGCGGGCTGATGCCGAACTTCACGCTGGAGAAGATCACCATCGGCAGCGTCGTCGATCCGGGGCCGGAGACGAAGCTCGCCACCACCACGTCGTCCAGCGACAGGGTGAAGGCCAGCAGCCAGCCGGCGACCAGCGCCGGGGCGATCAGCGGCAGGGTGATGACGAAGAACACCTTGGCCGGGCGGGCGCCCAGATCCATCGCCGCCTCTTCCAGGCTGCCGTCCATGCCGGCCAGCCGCGACTGGATGACCACGGCGACATAGGACATGGTGAAGGTGGTGTGGGCGATGGTGATGGTGGTGACGCCGCGCCCGTCGGGCCAGCCCAGCCATTGCTCCATCGCCACGAACAGCAGCAGCAGCGACAGGCCGGTGATGACCTCCGGCATGACCAGCGGCGCGGTGATCATGCCGCCGAACAGGGTGCGGCCACGAAACCGCCCGAAGCGGGTCAGCGCCAGCCCGGCGCAGGTGCCCAGCAGCACCGACAGCGTCGCCGACACCGCCGCCACCTGGAAGGACAGGAAGGCCGCATCCAGCAGCGCATCGTTGTGGAGCAGCTCGGCATACCATTTGGTCGAGAAGCCGCTCCACACCGTCACCAGCCGCGACTCGTTGAAGCTGAAGACGACCAGCAGCGCGATGGGGACATAGAGGAAGGCATAGCCGAACAGCAGCGCCCAGGACAGGAACCCGAACCGTTTCATTGCCCGGCCTCCGCCTGTTTGCCCTGCACATGCTGGAAGATCATGATCGGCACCACCAGGACCAGCAGCAGCGCGATGGCCACCGCCGACGCCACCGGCCAGTCGCGGTTGGCGAAGAACTCGTTCCACAGCACGCGGCCGATCATCAGCGTGTCCGGGCCGCCCAGCAGTTCCGGCGTCACGAACTCGCCCACCGCCGGAATGAAGACCAGCAGCGAGCCGGCAATGATGCCGGGCAGCGACAGCGGCAGCGTGATCGACAGGAAGGACTTGAACGGACGGGAGCCGAGGTCGGCCGCCGCCTCCAGCAGGCTGGGGTCCATCTTCTCCAGCGTCGAATAGAGCGGCAGAACCATGAAAGGCAGATAGCAGTAGGTCATGCCGATATAGACGGCCCAGTCGGAATAGAGGATCTCCACCGGCCCGCTGGTGATGCCCACCCATTCCAGCAGGTTGCTGATGACGCCATTGCCCTTGAGGATGCCGATCCAGGCATAGATGCGGATCAGGAAGCTGGTCCAGAAGGGCAGGATCACCAGCATCATCAGCGGCCCGCGCCGGGCCGGATCGGCCTTGGCGATGGCATAGGCCATGGGATAGCCGATGGCGAGGCACATCAGCGTGGTCACCGCCGCGATGCGCAGCGAATTCAGATAGGCGAGGATGTAGAGGTCGTCCCCGCCCAGCCGGAAATAGTTGCTGATGTTCAGCAGGATCTGCAGCTTGGAGGTGCCGGCGTCCTCGTCGGTCAACCAGTCCACCAGCGACGAATAGGGCGGCTGGGCGATGATCGATTCGGCGAAGCTGATGCCGAAGACGATCAGGAAGGGCACCATGAAGAACAGCAGCAGCCACAGATAGGGGATGGCGACGACCACGCCGCGGCCCCACAGCCCGATCCGGCTGAGCCCGGACACGAGGACGGAGACGACCGTCCTCATTGGGTCAGCACCACGCCGGCGAAGGGACGCCAGGTCAGGGTCACCTCGTCCTCCCAGGTGATCGGCATTTCGGTGCGGCGGGTGACGTTCGGGGCGGTGACGCGCACCGTCTTGCCGGTCGGCAGTTGCACCAGATAGATCGACACGTCGCCGAGATAGGCGATCTCGCGCACGATGCCGGTGGTGGTGTTGCGGCCGCCCTCGCCGGTGGGGGCACCCGCCGGCGGCTCCTTCGACAGGGCGATCTTCTCCGGCCGGATGGCGACGGAGACGGGCGAGCCGGCCGGCGCCGGAGTGGCGTGGGCGATCAGCAGCTCGCAGCCGGCCTCCTCCGACGCGACCAGAACCTGATCGCCTTCGGTGGAGACGACGCGGCCGTCGAACATGTTGATCGAGCCGATGAACTCCGCCACGAACCGGTTGTGCGGATATTCGTAAATCTCGGTCGGCGTGCCGACCTGCGCAATCACGCCGTGGTTCATCACGGCGATGCGCGAGGACATGGTCATCGCCTCTTCCTGGTCGTGGGTCACGACGATGAAGGTGACGCCCAGCTTTTCCTGGATGTTGACCAGCTCGAACTGCGTGCGCTCGCGCAGCTTCTTGTCGAGCGCGCCCAGCGGTTCGTCCAGCAGCAGCAGCTTCGGCCGCTTGACCAGCGAGCGGGCGAGCGCCACGCGCTGGCGCTGGCCGCCGGACAGCTGGTGCGGGCGGCGCTTGCCGAAGGCCGAGAGCTGGACCATCCCCAGCATCTCGGTCACGCGGTCGCGGATCTCCGCCTTCGCCACCCCGTCCTGTTTCAGGCCGAAGGCGACGTTCTGCTCCACCGTCATGTGCGGGAACAGGGCGTAGGACTGGAACATCATGTTGACCGGCCGCTCATAGGGCGGGATGCCGGCCATATCGACGCCGTCGATGTAGATCCTGCCCTCGGTCGGCTGTTCGAATCCCGCCAGCATGCGCAGCAGCGTCGTCTTGCCGGAGCCGGAGCCGCCGAGCAGGGCGAAGAACTCGTTGCGGTAGATCGACAGGCTGACCTCGTCCACGGCGACGAAATCGCCGAAGGTCTTGGTCACCTTCTCGATGCGGACATAGGGAGTCTGGCCCGCGTCCTGCCACGGTTCCAGGCGGGTGGGCTTGCGAATCGGCTGACCGGCCATCCGGTTTCCTCTTTCATGACAACGCCCCGGCCGCTCCCCATCGCTGGGGATCGGCCGGGGCGGGTCAGCGCCATGGGGGCGCTTCTTAAGGGGGCCCGGCTTACTTGCCGGTCTTGACCTTGGTCCACACGCGGGTGCGGGCGCGGTCGGTGGCCTGCTTGATCTGCTTCAGCGAGAACAGCTTCAGCTTGCTGTCGGCCGGCAGGAAGATGCCGGGGTTCGATTTGATGTCGTCGGCGACCGTCGCCAGCGAGGCCGGCACCGCGTTGGCGTAGCTGACCTTGTTGGAGATGTTGGCCATGTTGGCCGGGTCGAGCACGAAGTTGATGTACTCGTAGGCGCCGTCCTTGTTCGGCGCGTCGGCCGGAACCGCCAGCGTGTCCCACCAGACCTGCACGCCTTCCTTCGGCGTGATGTATTCGACCTTGGCGCTCTTGGCCTCGGCGGCGCGGGCGGCGCCCTGGATGGCGTCGCCGTTGTAGGCCATCACGACGCAGGCGTCGCCGCCGGCGAGGATGTTGATGTTCTCACCCGTGACGAAGCGCTTGATGTAGGGGCGGACCGCCATCAGCGTCTTCTCGACCTTGTCCAGATCCTCCTTCTTCTCGGAGTTCGGGTCGAGGCCGAGATAGTTCAGCACCGACGGGATGACGTCGATGGCCGAATCCATCACGGTGATGCCGCAGGCCGCGACCTTCTTCGCCACTTCCGGCTTGAAGATCAGGTCCCAGCTGTCGAGCGCCACGTCGGGGGCGACGGCCTTGATCTTTTCAGGGATGATTGCGATGCCGACGGTGCCGCCGAGATAGGGCACGGCGTACTTGTTGCCGGGATCGGAATTCTCCAGCAGCTTCAGGACCTTCGGGTCGAGGTTCTTGTAGTTGGGGATCTTCGACTTGTCGAGCGGGCCCACCACCTTGGCTTGGATCAGGCGGGACAGGGTCGGCTCCGCGGTCGGCACGATCACGTCATAGCCGGACTTGCCGACGAGCACCTTCTGCTCCAGCAGTTCCAGGCTGTCGTACAGGTCGACCTTCGTCTCAGCGCCCGTGGCCTTGGTGAAGTCGGCGAGGGTCGTTTCACCCAGATAATCGTTCCAGATGTAGATGTTGACCGGCTTCTTGGCCTGGGCCATCGCCGGGCCGGCAATGGCGATCGCCGCGACCGCGCCGATGAGGCTGAGAGCGATTTTTTTCATGATTTGCCCCGACCTGTTCGTGTGTGTTGCGGGCACCGCCACATCCCAACGGCTGGCCCGGCTCGCGGGCGCTATTGCACCCACGCCCGGGCTTGTTGTCAACGGTTTGGGTCGTGGTCGGAGGCTGGTTTGCGGGACTGGTTTGCAGGCGGCGGCCATCTCCGCGAAGCCATGCGCAATCAATCGTCTACACACCGAATGTCGCAGCGGGCCGGTCGGGGTGAATACCCGGCTCCAACGTCGCGAATCGCCGCCGGGAAGTCGCAGCCGCCCATCCGGGCCCTGGGGCTGGCAAATGGCGACCGGCCGCGACCCCAGGGGTTCCGAAGAACCCGCAAGGGAGTGTCGCGGCCGGCAAAGGAAACCCTTTCCCCAGATAACGGCCTGCTGGCCGGAACCCGGGTCGCCCGTCTTTAAAATTGCGTGCCCTGGTATTTGTGCTCGCGAATATGCCGTCAGTTATACCCACCATTCTTTTCCGGTCAATACCCGAATCGTGTCATTCCATTTTCAAATTGAAAGATACTGTGACGAAACGCGTCGTCATATCATGGTACTCAATGGCATGCAGACAGTCGTGTGCCAAGGATGTTGGTGCAATGCAAAATAAGGCGCCGCGACTGTTGTCACGACGCCTTCCTGTTCTGCTGTCGGGGCTCTGGTTTGGTTTACGGCACCTTAACTCTGTGCCGTCAGAACCACGCCCAGCACCACCAGCAGCGTGCCGATCAGGCGGGTCATGCTGATGGTCTCCCCCAGCAGCAGCATGCCGAGCGCCAGCGTAACTAGGAAACCCAGCCCGACGAAGGGATAGGCCATGGAAACGTCGACCTTCGCCAGGACCGCCAGCCACACCACCATGCCCAGCCCGTAGCAGGCGAGGCCGGTCAGGATGTGCGGCGTGGCGACCACCGACAGGGCGATCCGCCCCGCCCCGCCCCCTGCCAGCGCGGTCGACACCGCGGGGCTGGACATGCCGATCTTCAGGGAAATCTGCGCGATGGCGGACAGGGTGACGCTCAGCAGGATCAGTCCGACGACGGCGATGGGCATGACGACTCCGGGAAAATGACGGAAGGATGGAGGGCGGGGACTCACGCCCGGCCGAGGGGCTTCATGCCCGACCGAGGATCAGCGCGACGCCGCAGACCAGCCCGATGGCGATGCTCCACTTGTCGCGGGCGGCGAACACCACCGGGTCGTCATGCATCAGCCCGCGGTGGGTTTGCAGCCAAACCCGCCCGATCCAGAAGAGCAGCAGCGGACAGATGATCCACAGCGCCTGCGGCTGGTCATAGACCCGCCCGACCTCCGGGCTGTTGATGTAGAGCGCCATCACCAGCACCGAGAGGAAGCCGGCCGACACGCCGATGGATTGCAGGACCGGCATGTCGGCGGTCACATAGCCCCTGCCCTCCGCCTGCCCAAGCCCGAGCTTCTGCATGCTGTCCATTTCCGAATAGCGCTTCACCATGGCGAGGCTGAGGAACAGGAACATTGAGAAGGCGAGCAGCCAGAAGGACGGAACGATGGCCGTCGCCGTGGCGCCGCCCAGCACCCGCAAGGAATAGAGCCCGGCCAGCAGCATCACGTCCCAGATCACCCGGTTCTTGGCGAACAGGTTGTAGAACAGCGACGAGGCGGCATAGGTCGCCAAAGCCGCCAGGAACAGCGGCGGCAGCGCCACCAGCGACAGGACGAGGCTGGCCAGCAGCAGGCCGGGGATCAGCGACAGGCCGAGGTCGAGCGGCAGGTCGCCGGCGGCGAAGGGACGGCGGCGCTTGCGCGGGTGGCGGCGGTCGGCCGGCAGGTCCAGCAGGTCGTTCAGCACATAGATGCTCGACGCGCACAGCCCGAAGGCGAAGAAGGCGGCGACGGCCTGGAGGGTCGGCCCGACCTCCCCCAGCTTCTGGCCGGCCACCAGCGGCACGAAGACCAGCAGGTTCTTCAGCCACTGGTGCAGGCGCAGCGCCTTCAGGATCAGCAGCAGGCGCGGCCGGCGCGGGGTGGCGATGGTCTCCAGCGGGCACAGCGTGGCGGCATGGCGAACCACCCCGGCCGCGGCGTCCACCGCGATGCCGCGGCGGGCGGCGCGCCAGACGGCATAATCGGCCTCGTCATTGCCCATGTAGTCGAAGATGCCGGACGGCACCTGCGCCCGGATCGCCTCCAGCTTGCGCTCGCTCTTCAGGTTCAGCCCGTCGCTGCTGGACAGCACCTGATCGAACAGGCCGAGATGACGGGCGATGGCGTCGGCATAGCGGTGGTGGGCGGCGGTCGCCAGCACCAGCCGCCGGCCGCGCTCGCGCTCCGCCTCCAGCCGTTGCAGGACGGCGGGGTTGTAGATCAGGCCGGCCGGGTCGATCTCCACCCGGCGGGCAAGTTCCGCCTTCAGCCGCGCCTTGCCGCCGGCCAGCCAGACCGGCACCAGCAGTGCCGCCCAGGGCTGCGCCTTGATCAGGCCGAACAGCGATTCATAGAGGAGGTCGGTCCTCAGCAGCGTGCCGTCGAGATCGACGAACAGCGGCGGCTCCTCGGTGGCCGGGGGTGGGACCGGCGTCGCGGCGGCGGCACGCGGGAGTGCGACGACGGAGGGCGCAGCCTCCTCCGCCGGAGGGGCATGGCCGCGCCCGACCGTTCCCTCGACGCCCCACAGGGCCGCTGCGGCGCGGTCGTGCCGGCCGGCCAGCACTGGGATCAGGCCCAGCAGCATCAGGGTGGCGAAGAACAGGTAGGATTGCAGGACGTTCAGCGGGGTATCGGCCAGTGCGTTGACCGGCCAGAACAGGACGTTGCCGGCCAGGAAATAGGCCACCGCCAGCAGCGTGACCGCCCCGCCCGGACGCCGCAGCCCGGGCTCCAGCAGGATCAGGAACGCCAGCGCGAAGGCCGGCAGCAGGATGCCGTAATGATGCACCCAGGCGACCGGCGAACCGACGGTGAAGCAGATGCCGGCGACGACGAAGGCCAGGATCCGCTCGGCCCCGCGGTCGCGCCGCCGCCACAGCAGGCCGAAGCCGACAAAGGCGAGGCCGGAAACCTGCGTGGCGATATGGACCGCCGGGTGATAGGGGGCGAAGGCCTCCGCCGACCATTCCAGATTGTTGCCGTTGTGCAGCAGACGGTTGACCAGCCCGTTGACGGTCTGGTTGACGTGATAGCTCTCGCCGTGGCGGCCGATGAACAGCAGGACGTCGAGGTAATCGATCATCGGCGCGAAGCCGTAGAACAGGGTCGCCAGCGCCACCCCCGGCACCACGACCGCCGCCCAGCCCGCCGCCATCCGCCAGTCGCCGCGGAGCGCCGCCCAGGCGAGGAACAGCGACATCTGCGGCTTCATCAAGGTCGATGCGCCGAGCAGGGCTCCGCACAGCACCCGCCGGTCACGCAGCAGGGCGATGCAGGCGAAGACGAAGGCGGCGTTCAGCCAGACCTGCACCTGCCCCAGCGAGAAGGCCTTCAGCACCGGATAGAAGCACAGGGTGGCGACGAAGCCGAAGCCGCCCAGCAGCACCTGGGTCAGCCGGTCGTCCCGCGCGCCGGGCAGGCGCAGCCGCGCCGCCATCTCCAGCACCAGGATCGCCATGCCCGCCGCGGTCGCCAGCACGAACAGCAGGTTGATCCGCTCGAACGCCACGAGGTTCAGCACCCCCAGCGCCTTCATCGCCTCCAACGGCAGCAGCGAGGTCACCGGATACTGAAACTTGATGTGCTGTTTGAAGAACACCCCGTCATAGACATTCTCGCCCGGCCGTTCATGCAGCCAGTCGAGCGCGGCGATCATCGGGTCCCAGCTGTCGACCGGGATCAGGTCGGGGTTCTCCAGCACGAACAGGTTCTGGATGTCGGTCAGGTTGCTGGCATGACCGCCGCGGTGCAGCGCCAGCCCCAGCAGCCCGGTCGTCAGCACGATGAACAGCGACGCCAGGATGATGCTGCGCTGAACCCAGCCAACGCTTCGCAGGCCTGTTCGAAGGGACGGGATCGCAGGTTGCATGCTCATGCTTGGCCATCCATCGGTTGCCCATCACTTTTGTCGCGACACTGCCCCGGCTCCGGCTCACCCGCCCGGGCGGGGCAATCGGCCAGGGCAATCGAAGGCGTGCCGCGGCGGCGGGAACGCCCTATCCGCGGAAGCTACGGCTCCGTGCCTTGACTATTTTCAAAGGAGATAACAAAGTGCAGCGACGCCCAACCGGCGCCAAACCGCCGCATGGCGACCGCATCTTCCCCTGCCTCTCCTCACAGGGTCGAAAATACACTGCGGTTTTGCTTTGAAAGTCTTCGATTACGTGTGCCGCCGGCCATAAAGGGATGAACGACGACCTTGCGTTTTTAAGCGTGTCCGCCAAAACCGGGCTGCACGGTGGTGGCAGAGCACCGCGCCCGGCGACCGGCCGGCGAGGGGGATCGCACCGCTCGGGGTAGGACGGGCGGTGGAGGGCGCGGACGGGACGGGCTTTCGGACCGAACTTTCGAATGTCCGGGGCGGAACGGCACACGAACGGCGAGTCCGCCGGCGCGACCCGCTACGGAGCGGACGGACGCCGTCGAGCGGAAGCGGCGCAGGAGCACGGAACCAAAAACGTAAAAGGGCTGCCGGCGGATGTCCCCGCCGGCAGCCCTTAGCTCGTGACCCTGGAGTACAATCAGACGTTCAGCAGCAGGTTTTCCCGCTCCCACGAGCTGATGACCCGGTTGTAGGCCTCGTATTCCGTCTGCTTCACGCAGGTGACGGCGTCGATGAAGCGCTCGCCGAGGATTTCCTTCAGCGGCTTGCAGGCGTTGAACTTGGTCAGCGCCTCCGACTGATGGCGCGGCAGGGTGAAGGCGAGGCGGTAGGCCGACCCCTTGATCGGGTCGTTCGGCTCCAGCCCCTGGGTCATGCCGACATAGCCGCAGGCGAGCGACGCGGCGATGGCGAGATAGGGGTTGGCGTCGGCGCCGGCCACCCGGTTCTCCACCCGGCGGGCGTCGGGCTGGGAGACGGGAACGCGCAGGCCGGTGGTGCGGTTGTCGCGGCCCCAATGCACGTTGATCGGCGCATCGGAGTTCGGCACCAGCCGGCGGTAACTGTTGACGTTGGGCGCCAGCAACGGCATCACATAGGGCAGGTATTTCTGCAACCCGGCGATGTGCGCCATGAACAGGTCGCTGTCGGTGCCGTCGGGGTTGGAGAACAGGTTGCGGCCGCTGTCGGTGTCCACCACCGACTGGTGGATGTGCATGGCGCTGCCGGGTTCGCCCTGCATCGGCTTCGCCATGAAGGTGGCGTAGATCTGGTGGCGGATCGCCGCCTCGCGCGCCGTGCGCTTGAACAGGAAGGCCTGGTCGGCCAGTTCCAGCGCGTCGCCGTGGTTGAAGTTGATCTCGATCTGGGCAGCGCCGGCCTCGTGGGTCAGCGTGTCGATGTCGATGTCCTGCTTCTCGCAGAAATCGTACACCGCCTCGAAGATCGGATCGAACTCGTTGACGGCGTCGATGCCGAAGGCCTGCCGGCCGCTTTCCATCCGGCCGTTGCGCCCGACCGGCGGCACCAGCGGGTAATCGGGGTCCTTGTTGACCTGGACCAGGAAGAATTCCAGCTCCGGCGCCACCAGCGGCTTCCAGCCGCGCTCCTCGTAGAGCGACAGCACGCGCTTCAGCACATGGCGGGGCGACACGTCGACCGGCCGGCCGTCGGCATAGACGCAGTCGGTGATGACCTGGGCCGTCGGCTCATTGTACCAGGGGACGAAGCGGATCGTCCGTTCGTCCGGGATCATGTAGATGTCGGAATTCTCGTCCGAGGTGATGTCCTCGTCGTCGGGGAATTCACCGGTCACGGTCTGGACGAAGATCGCCTCGGGCAGGCGCAGGCCGCGGTCGCGCAGGATGCGGAGGAATTTTTCGGCGGGAACGATCTTTCCCCGCGCTATGCCCGACATGTCGGGCACAAGACATTCGACTTCGGTAATGCGGTTCTTCTTGATGAAGTCTTCCATAAAACCCATGGGTATGGCGGACCGCTCCGGACTATGGGCAGCCCCCTCCGTGCTGTGGACGACAGCGACACTATGACGCCGTTCCGGCGGAACGCGCCAGAGGGTTCCGCATGACGGTTCGGTGAAATATCCGCCTTTCCGTTGACCTCCCCCGTCGGCTCGGACTTAACTGCGGCCATGCCGAAAGCCTCCTACCTGAACAGCTGGTACGCGGCCTCCGCCGCTCGCCCTCCCGACCGCCCCTCCCTGGAAGGAGAGGCCGCCTGCGACGTCTGCATCGTCGGCGGCGGCTACACCGGCCTGACCGCGGCGCTGGAACTGGCGGAGCGCGGCTTCGACGTCGTGCTGCTGGAGGCGGAAAGTTGCGGCTGGGGGGCTTCGGGCCGCAACGGCGGACAGATCATCACCGGCTACAACAAGCCGATGGCGACCATCGAGGGCTGGGTCGGCAAGGAGGATGCCCGCCGCCTGTGGGAGTTCGGAGAGGAGGCGAAGGCCCAGCTCGCCGCGCGGGTGGAGCGCCACGCCATCGCCTGCGACCTGACCTGGGGCTTCGCCTATGCCGCGCTGAAGCCGCGCCACATGCAGGACGTGGCGGCGCTGGAACGCGAGATGCGCGACGGGTACGGCTATGACCGGGTGCAGCGGCTGGACCGCGCCGGCATCCGCACCCATGTCGGCAGCGACGCCTACATCGGCGGCCTGCTGGACGAGGGCAGCGGCCACCTGCACCCGCTGGACTACGCGCTGGGCCTCGCCCGCGCCGCCGATGCCGCCGGGGTTCGCATCTTCGAGAACAGCCGCGCGCTGGCCATGGACAGCGGGGCGAAGCCCTGGGTCCGCACCGAGCGCGGCCGGGTGACGGCCAGGCACCTGATCCTGGCCGGCAACGCCTATCTCGGCGGGCTGGCCCCGGCGCTCGACCGCACCATCATGCCGGTCGCGACCTACATGATCGCCACCGAACCGCTGGGCGAGGAGCGGGCGCGGACCCTGCTGCCGACAAACATCGCGGTGTCGGACATGAAGTTCTCGCTGGATTACTTCCGCCGGTCCGCCGACCACCGGCTGCTGTTCGGCGGCGGCGTCAGCTATTCGGGCGTCGATGGGCCGGGGCTGAAGCAGGCGATGCGGATGAAGATGCTGGCGATCTATCCGGAACTGAAGGACGCCCGCGTCGATTATTTCTGGGGGGGGCGGGTCGCCATCACCATGAACCGCATGCCGCATCTGGGCCGGCTGTCGCCGACCACGCTCTATGCCCACGGCTATTCCGGCCATGGCGTGGCGCTGGCCGGCATGGCCGGGCGGCTGATGGCGGAGACGGTGAGCGGCACCGCCGGGCGTTTCGACGTGTTCGCCCGCGTCCCCCACACCCCCTTCCCCGGCGGACGGCGTTTCCGCACCCCGGCGCTGGTCCTCGCAATGATGTGGTTCCGTCTGCGCGATCTGCTGTAGGCTGGGGAAGCAATCCATGCTCTCCCCCTATCCACCTCCTTCCCCCGCCGAGTACCGCCCCCACCGATGACCGACATCTCCAGCAGCGACGAGACTCCTCCCTCTTCGGATGCCGCACCGGGCAAGGACGCCGCCCCAGACGCTGCCATCGCCGAGAAGGCGGCGCAGGAGAATGTCCTGGTCCAGCCGATGCGGGACACGCATTTCGATTTCCAGCACAAGGTCTTCAGCCTGCCCGGCGCCTTCTTCTGCCAGGATCCGAACAGCAAGGATGCCGTGCTGAACATGCTGCTGGGCGATCTGAAGGTGGCGCTGGCCTTCCCCACCCTGATGGAGTCCTTCCAGATCGAGGACGGCACCCACGACGCCCGCCTGCTGGAGGTCATCGAACAGGGGCTGGCCTTCGTGAAGCAGATCCGGCCGGGCGAGGAAATTCCCGGCGAGCTGCTGGACGGCCGCGCCTCCTGGTCGGTGGAGGACAAGCACCGCATCGCAGCCAAGGGGCGGCTGACCATGCAGATCGTCTCATCCTTCACCGGCAACGAGATCATCGTTTCCGACCAGTCGCAGCTGGAACAGCTGCTGGACGATCCGCAGACGCACGAGAAGATGAAGGCGGCCTTCGCCAAGATCGCCGAGCGGCTGAAGCTGACCAACAATCCCGAACAGTATTTGACCGACCGCATCGACGATCTGTCGCAGGAACTGTCCTATATCGAGGCGCTGCGCGACCGCTTCAGGCACATCCGCCGCATCGAGCAGGCGATGGGCAAGCTCGCCACCATCTACCGCACCGACCGTACCTTCTGCAGCGAGCTGAACCGGATGCAGGGGCTGATCCGCAAGCCGGTGCGCGAATACGACATGATCTTCGATCAGGCCGACGCCCAGACCGGCGACATCGTCGGCGCGCTGCGCAACTTCCACCCCACCATCCAGTTCATCCGCAAGATCCGCGACGATTTGCGCGCCAAGCTGCTGGAGTGGGAAGACCTGCTGCGCGGCTGGGACGAGATCTCGATGGAGCGCTCGCCCAAGGTGGAGGCTTTGCAGAAGCAGACCTACCGGTTCCTGGCGAGCCGCTACATCGAGACGACGGTGTGGAAGCGGGGGGGATGAGCGCGGGCGGCCTCCGCCGACCCTCCTCCTTTACGCCACCCCCCGCAGTTCCTCCGCCCGGCTCAGATCGACGCTGACCAGCTGCGACACGCCGCGTTCCACCATCGTCACGCCGAACAGGCGGTCGACCCGCGCCATGGTCAGGCGGTGGTGGGTGATGATCAGGAAGCGGGTGTCGCCCTGCCGCGCGATGTCCTCCACCAGATCGCAGAAGCGGCCGACATTCGCCTCGTCCAGCGGGGCGTCGACCTCGTCCAGCACGCAGATCGGCGCCGGGTTCGACCGGAAGACGGCGAACAGCAGCGACAAGGCCGTCAGCGCCTGCTCGCCGCCCGACAGCAGCGAGAGCACCTGCAATTTCTTGCCCGGCGGGCTGGCATAGATCTCCAGCCCGGCATTCAGCGGATCCTCGGCGTTGACCAGTTCCAGATAGGCCTTGCCGCCGCCGAACAGGCGGGTGAACAGCTCCTGGAAGTCGCGGTTGACCACGTCGAAGCTGGCGACCAGACGCTCGCGCGCCTCGCGGTTGAGGCTGGAGATGCCCTGGCGCAGGCGGGCGATGGCGGCGGTCAGATCCTCGCGTTCGCCGTTCAGGCCGCCGATCTGGGCGTCCAGTTCCTCCGCCTCGATCTCGGCGCGCAAATTGACCGGCCCCATGTTCTCGCGCTCGCGCGTCAGCTTGTCGAGCCGCGCTTCCACCGCACCCGCATCGGGCATCGGTTCGGCGGGGTCGAGGTCGGCGGCGGCACGGGTGTCCTCCGGCCGGCAATCCAGCCGTTCGGCGATGCGCTCCGTCAGGGTACGTTCCTGCTGGAGTGCTGAGGACACCGCGGCTTCGGCGCGGGCACGAGCCTCGCGGCCGTCGGCCAGCGCCGCTTCGGCATCGTGCAGCGCCTGTTCGGTCGCGGCCAGCCGGGATTCGGCCTCGGCCAGCGCGTCGGCGGCACGCTTGCGCTCACGCTCGGCCAGGGCGATGCGGTCGAGAAGCTCCTGGCGCTCGGTTGCGATCTCCACCGGGCGGCCGGCCAGCAGGGCGATCTCGCCCTCGGCTTCGGCGGCGCGCTGGCGCAATTCTGCGACGCGGCCGCCGGCCCCGGCGGAGCGGGTGTCCCAGGACGCGGTTTCCGACTGGATGGCGGCAAGGCGCTGGCGCCGGGCCTGGGCCTCGCGGGTCAGCCGGTCGAGCGCGTTCTGCCGCTCGGACAGGACGGCGCGGCGCTCGGCCAGGGCGGTGCGCCGGTCGTTGACCTGCTCGCGCCCTTCGCGCGGGTCGGGCAGTTGCTCCAGCAGTTCCAGCACCTCGTCGCGGCGGGCGGCGGCCTCGCCCTCCTCGGCGGCGAGCCGTTCCACCGCCTCCGCCAGTGCGGCGAGGCGGGTGGACGCGGCGTCGGCCTCGCGCGCCAGCTTGGCATGGCGGTCGCGGGCGGCGTTCAGCGCGGCGAAGCCGTCGCGCACGGCGTCGCGGGCGCGGCGGTCGGCCTGGGCCGCTTCCTCGACCGTCCGCTTGGCGGCGTCCAGCGCCTCGCGCGCCAGCTCGACCTGTTCCTCGGCAAGCTCCAGCTCGCCGCGCAGTTCGGCCAGCCGGTTGCGCTGCTTCAGGCGGATGGCGGCGGCGGTCGGGGCGCCGGCCTGCACGGTCAGCCCGTCCCAGCGCCACGCCCCGCCGTCGCGGCTGACCAGCACCTGCCCGGGCGCCAGCGTCGCCGCCAGGGCCGCACCCTCGGCGGCGTCGGCGACCACGGCGATGTGGGCGAGCGCGCGGCCGGCGGCGGGCGGGCCCTGCACATGGTTCGACAGCGGCACGGCGCCGGCCGGCAGCGGCGCTGCCGCCTCATAGGCGGGAAGCATGCGCCAATGCACCGGTGCTGCGGTGTCCAGCGGCGCGGTCAGCGCGTCGCCGAGCGCGGCGGCCAGCGCCCCCTCATAGCCGGGCGACACCGTCACCGCATCGACCAGCGGCGGGAACTGCCCGCCGGCACCGGCCTCCAGCAGTTCGGCCAGCGCGCGTTCCTCGGCGCGCAGCCGGGCGCGGGCGCTGTCGGCGGCGGACAGCGTCTCCCGCGCACGGGACTGGGCCGGTTCGGCCTCCGCCTTCGCCTGTTCGGCGGCTTCGGCGGCGTCGCGGGCCTGTTCCAGCCGCTGTTCCGCCAGTTCGACCGCCAGCTCGGCCTCCGACAGGTCGGCGCGGGCGGCGATCTCCGCCTCCAGCGCCGCGCGCTGGGCCTGCTGCTCGGCCAGCCGCTTGGCGAGGCCGGCGGCGCGGGTCTCCAGCTCGGCGGCCTGACGCTGGGTGGCGGCGCGGCGGGCCTCGTCGGTGGCGACCGCCTCGGTCAGCCGGGTCAATTCGCGGTCGAGCGCGTCGACCTGCTCGCGCGCTTCGGCCAGAGCCTCCCCGGCGGCGTCCTCCAGCATCTCCTCGTCGGCCTGCGCCTCGATCAAGCGGTCGCGCTCGGCCATCAGCCGGGCCAGCGCCTCGCCGGCATCGGCGGCCAGCGCCTCCTCGCGGCCGAGGTCGCCGGCGATCTGGCGCAGCCGCGCCTCCAGCGCGCGCTGCTGGTCGGCGACGCGCTTCTCCTCGGCGTCCAGCTGTTCGCGGGCGATCACCAGCCGTTGCAGGGCGGAAGCCGCCCGCGCCTCGTCCTGGCGCTTCTCGGGCAGGCCGGCGGCGGCCTCGGTCCGGCGCGCGGCCAGCTGGTTGACCGCCAGCATGCGGTCGCGCACCTCGGCCTCGGATGCTTCGAAGGCGGCATGGGCGCGGGCGCGCTCCTCCTGGGCGGCGAGCCAGCGCAAATGCCACAGCACCGCCTCCGCCTTGCGGATCTGGTCGGACAGGTTGCGGTAGCGGGATGCCTGCCGCGCCTGCTTCTTCAGGCTTTGCAGCTGGGTGTCCATCGCCCCGATCACGTCGTCGAGGCGGGTCAGGTTGGTCTCCGCCGCCTTCAGCCGCAGCTCGGCCTCGTGCCGGCGGGAATGCAGGCCGGTGATGCCGGCGGCCTCCTCCAGCAGGGCGCGGCGGTCCTGCGGCTTGGCGGAGATGATCTGCGCCACCTTGCCCTGGCTGACCAGCGCCGGCGAACCGGCGCCCGAGGCATTGTCGGCGAACAGCAGCTGGACGTCGCGCGCCCGCACCAGCTTGCCGTTGATGCGGTAGTCGGACCCGGACCCGCGCTCGATCCGGCGGGTGATCTCCAGCTCGTCATGTTCGTTGAAGCCGGCAGGCGCGGTGCGCGACCGGTTGTCGACCGCCAGCGTCACTTCGCCCAGATTGCGCGCCGGCCGGCTGGAGGTGCCGCCGAAGATGACGTCGTCCATGTCGTCGCCGCGCATGCGCTTGGCCGAGGTCTCGCCCATCACCCAGCGCAGCGCCTCCACCAGATTGGACTTGCCGCAGCCGTTGGGACCGACGATGCCGGTCATGCCGGGTTCGATGACCAGATCGGTGGCATCGACGAAAGACTTGAAGCCCGACAGGCGGAGACGCGTGAACTGCACTGGGAAAGAACCTTCGGTGTACTGGACAGTGCGGGCACTGCAAAACTGTCGCCCGCTCCCCGACCCTCCGGCGCCAGAAGTCCGGGGAGGATCAGGGAGGGGGCATCGCTGACAAGGACCTAGAAGACAGACTTACTTCAGCAGCTTGTCGATCGCCTTGGAGAACTCCTCGAACGACTGGGCGCCTTCGATGCGGGCCTTGCCGTCGTTGAGGATAAAGGTCGGGGTCGCTTCGACCTTGTACTGGTTCTGGCCGGTCAGGCGGCTGCCCAGGATGGCGTCGGCCAGCTCCTTGTTGGCGAGGCAGGCGTCGATGGTCTCCTGGCTCATGCCGGCCAGTTTGCCGTACTGGCCCAGCGCCTTGGCCGGATCGGAGGCACGGCTCCAGGTCGCCTGACTCTTGAACAGCACGTCGGTCAGCGGGTAGTAGCGCTCGGCCGGCGCGCAGTGGGCCAGCATGCTGGCGCTCAGCGCCGCCTGATCGAAGGGGAAGTCGCGGAAGATCAGCTTCACCTTGCCGGTGTCGATGTAGGCTTCTTTGATCTTGGGCAGGATGTCGGTGTGGAAGTGGGCACAGTGCGGGCAGGTCATCGACGAATAGTCGAGGATCGTCACCGGCGCCTTCGGGTCGCCCATGACGCGGTCGGCCATCAGTTCCGACACCGGCGGCAGGGTGGCGGCGGCCTGTGCTGCCGACGGCGCCGCGGTCATGGCGGTGCCGAACGCGGCGGTGAAGCCGATGGCCAGAAGCCCGGCCAGCCCGAAATACCTGCGTCCCAGAATTTTGCGGTTCACTTTGCCCTCGTTCCTACCAGATGTTGACGTATAGACAATGACGTACCGATGCGTCCAGCAAGGCGGCTAGCGCGCCGCCCGCTTCGGCCGGGCCATCAGCGAACGGCCGAAGCGCTCCAGCGTGGCGCGCAGTTCCTCGTCCTCGATGGTCGCCGTGGTGGTGGTGATGCCGATCTCCTCGTCCATCGTCAGGGCGCGCGGGCGCACCACCGGCGACGGGGATGAGGGCAGGGCCGCATGGATCAGCTTGATCTTCGCCACCGCGCGATAGCCGAAGAAGCTGTTGATGCGCTCGATGATCTGCGGCTCCAGATGCTGCAACTCCAGCGCGATGGCACCCATGGCGCGGATGTGCAGGGTCGCCTCCTCCCGCTTGCCGCGGGGGAAGCTGAGCTTGTCGGGAGCGGTGCGCAGCGACAGCTGCTGGCCGACGATGGACGGCCAGTCGGTGATCAGCGCGCCGAAGGCAAGCCCGCGCTTGCCCAGCACCTTGCCGGCGACCTCCGGAACGGATTGGCCGATGCGACGCGGTCCGCTCATGCTCTGCGATCACTCCTGTGCGGCCCCGGCCTTGGCGACCGGTTCCGGGTCATGTGGGTTGGCGGCACCCTAGCGCAAGCGTGGGCCGATGCCCAGCGCCCGGCCAGCGGGGTTTGGCCGGGGATTGGCCGAACACGTGGACGGGCACTTGGACGGGCACCTGCCCACTCCCTTCCCCAGACGCTCCGAACCCTCTATTTCTTCCCATCATGATTCCAGATTCCATCGAGGCCGCCCGGCGGCTGCTGTCCTGGTACGACCGCCACCGCCGCGACCTGCCCTGGCGCGCCAAGCCGGGGGAGACCGCCGATCCCTACCGGGTCTGGCTGTCGGAGATCATGCTGCAGCAGACGACCGTCCCTGCCGCGGCACCCTATTTCCGCAACTTCACCGAACGCTGGCCGACCGTGCGCGATCTGGCGGACTCGCCGCTGGACGACCTGCTGGTCGCCTGGGCGGGGCTCGGCTACTACGCGCGGGCGCGCAACCTGCACAAATGCGCCCGCGTGGTGGTGGACCGTCATGGCGGGCGGTTCCCGGGCAATGAGGCGGCATTGCTGGAACTGCCGGGCATCGGCGCCTACACCGCCGCCGCCATCACCGCCATCGCCTTCGACCGCAAGGCGACCGTGGTGGACGGCAATGTCGAGCGGGTGATCGCCCGCATCTTCGCGGTGGAGGAACCGCTGCCCAATGCCAAGCCGAGCTTACGCCGGCTGGCCGCCACCCTGACGCCGGACTTCCGGCCCGGCGACTATGCCCAGGCGATGATGGATCTGGGCGCCACCATCTGCACGCCGCGCAAGCCGAAATGCATGCTGTGCCCATGGGCCGAGTATTGCGAGGCGCGCGCCGCCGGCATCGCCGAAACCCTGCCGCGCAAGGTCGCCAAGGCGGAAAAGCCGACCCGGCGCGGCGTCGCCTATTGGCTGCTGAACCCGGACGGTTCCGTCCTGCTGCGCCGACGGGCGGAGGAAGGGCTGCTCGGCGGGATGGCGGAGGTGCCGTCCACATCCTGGGGGCCGGACCTGCCCGGCGAGGCGGCTGTGGCGGCGCAGCAGCCCCTGCCCGCCCGCTGGCGCCGGCTGCCCGGTCTGGTCCGCCATACATTCACCCATTTTCACCTGGAGCTTGAGGTGGTCGCCGGACGGGCCGGTGCCGACTGGCGTCTGGCCGACGGCAACTGGGTGCCGGTGGACCGGCTGGGCGATCACGCCCTGCCGTCGGTGATGGTGAAGGTGGTGCGCCATGCCCTCTCGCATGCCTGAGCGGGGCGCGATAAGGCGCGCATAGAATGGAGTTCCGATGGAAATGCCGCGTGCCGTGATCGCCCTTCTGGTGGCCCTGCTCGGCCTGTGCGGAGCGGCGCTGGCCGCCCCGCCCGGCGGGACGGATGGGAAGGCGGGGGTGGCGCTGGTCCTGGCGCTCGACGGATCGGCCTCGATCACCACCGGCGACCTGGAGTTCCAGTTGCAGGGCCATGCCGCCGCCTTCCGCGATCCGGCGGTGGCCGACGCGCTGGCCTCCGCCGGGGCACAAGTGACGCTGGCGGCCTATTCCGGGCCGAACAGCCTGCGCGTGCTGATCCCCTGGACCGCACTGACCAAGCCGGAGGATGCCGGCCGCTTCGCCGACCGCATCGACGCCCTGCCCCGCGGCTTCCAGGGCGACTCGACCGCCATCGGCAGCGCCATTGTCGAGGCGGCGAAACTGTTCGACCGGGGAGGCAAGGCGCCGCGGCAGGTGATCGATCTGGTGTCCAACGGCTTTTCCAATGCCGGGATCGAGCCGGCCGAGGCGCGCGACCGGGTGACGAAGCGCGGAATCGTCATCAACGGCCTCGCCATTCTCGACGAATTCCCCTGGCTGGAGGAGTATTTCGAGGAGTCGGTGATCGGCGGACCGGGGAGCTTCGTGAAGAGCGCCCTGGACAAGGACAGCTTCGTCGCGGCATTGCGGCAGAAACTGATCCTTGAAATGGTCGCCCTGCCGGATCACATGGCGCAGCAAAGCGCCGCCGCAAGATAGGCGGCCGATAACAAGGCGAGAGGAGCGGGACCGTTGGAGCGCGTCGATTTCCTGGTGATCGGGGCCGGCATTGCCGGCGCATCCGCGGCCTACGAGCTGGCCGCAAAGGGCCGCGTGCTGGTGCTGGAGCGCGAATCGCAGCCCGGCTATCACTCGACCGGCCGCTCGGCGGCGCTCTACACCCAGACCTACGGTCCGGCGCCGATCCGTGCGCTGACCGTGGCCAGCTGGGACTTCTACACCGCCCCGCCCGCCGGCTTCGCCGAGCATGCGATGCTGACGCCGCGCGGCGTCCTCATCGTCGGGCGCGAGCATGAGATCGACCGGCTGGATGCGGAGTACGAACAGGGCCGCAGCCTGACGCCGTCGGTGGAGCGCTACGACCGCGAACAGGTGCTGGCCCGCGCGCCTTTCCTGCGCCCGGACTATGTCGCCGGCGGCGTGTGGGAGCCGGATGCCCGCGACATCGACGTGCATGCCCTGCACCAGGGCTATCTGCGCGGGCTGAAGGCGCGCGGCGGCCGGGTGGTGACCGATGCCGAAGTGCGGACGCTCGCCCGGAAGGACGGGCTGTGGGTGGCGGAGACCGGAGCCGGCAGCTTTGCCGCACCGGTGGTGGTGAACGCCGCCGGCGCCTGGGCGGACAAGCTGGCGACGCTGGCCGGCGTCGCCACCGTCGGTCTGGAGCCGAAGCGGCGCACCGCCATCACCTTCGACCCGGTGTTCGAGGATCCCGCCGACAAGGCCGGGCTGGACGGCTGGCCGATGGTGTCGGACGTGGCCGAGACCTTCTATGTCAAGCCGGATGCCGGCCGCCTGCTGGCCTCCCCCGCCGACCAGACGCCGATCGAGCCCTGCGACGTGCAGCCGGAGGACATCGACGTCGCCATTACGGTGGACCGGCTGGAACAAGCCGCGCACTTCTCCGTTCGCAGATTGGCCCACCGCTGGGCCGGCCTGCGCAGCTTCGTCGCCGACAAGGTGCCGGTGGTGGGGTTCGCGCCGGATGCGGAGGGGTTTTTCTGGCTGGCCGGCCAGGGCGGTTACGGCATCCAGACGGCACCGGCCATGGGCCGGGTAGCGGCCGGGCTGGCCACCGGACGCGGCCTGCCGGAGGATGTGCGGGCGCTGGGCGTGACGGAGTCGGATCTGTCGCCGGCCAGGAAGCGCTAACAGGGAAGTCGGCAGTCGCCCGTCGGGGCGCAGGAGGCGTGCGATGCGTGTGCGTCGGTCGGTGATGCGTCGGTCGGGGACGATAAGCGGGCGTGCTCTTGCCGTGGCGGCGCTGGCCGCCACCGGCGCGCTCGGCGGCTGTGCCAACCCCGCGGCGGACGAGGCGCTGGTGGCGCAGACCGCCCTGGTCGGCATGCCGAAGGAAACGCTGCTGTCCTGCGCCGGGGTGCCGGAACGCCAGGCCAGCGTCGACAACCGCGAGTTCTTCACCTACCGCAGTTCCCGCCTCGTCTCCTACCCAAGCCCGCCGCCGGTGGGCTATTACGGCGGCTGGGGCTGGCCTTACTACGGCTATGGCGCCGGCTGGCCGTCCTATGGTTATGAAGTCAACAGCTTCGACTGTGAAGCAACCTTCAGTTTGAGGAATGGCGTGGTCGAGCGCGTCGTATATGGCGGCGCCACCGGCGGGTCGGCGCGACTTGGCCAATGCTATGCCATCGTCCAGAACTGCATGGCGCTGGTTCCGCAACGGACAATCAAACCAAGCCCTTGATTTCCTTGTCCATGCGACAACTCGTCACTGTTGCATAGCTGCTGCATCAGGAGAGGAAGGGTTGTAGCCCCTCTAGTACCCGTACTCGGTGTCTGGTAATAGCTCCATCGGCTGATGCCACAGAACAGCAACAACGCATTGCCTGGAGCAGACCCCATGACCATCCTGTCGCGCGCCGCCGCCGCCCTGCTGGCGACCTCGGCCCTTGTCGCCATCGCTTCCCCGTCGCTCGCTCAGGACTTCAAGGGTAAGTCGGCCGGCGACATCGTCGTCCGTGCGCGCGGCCTGGCCGTGCTGCCTCAGGAAAAGGGCACGATCAACAACACGACGCTGGGTGACGTCGGCTCGGCCAAGGTCGGCAACGACTATATTCCGGAAGTCGATTTCACCTACTTCTTCACCGACAACATCGCCGCCGAGCTGATCGCCGGCACCAGCCGTCACCGCGTGAAGGGCAACCTGATCGCCGCCGCCGGTGGCGTCACCGAGATCGGCAAGGTCTCGCTGCTGCCGCCGACCCTGACCGTGCAGTACCACTTCCTGCCGAAGGAGCGCATCAGCCCGTACGTCGGCGCCGGCATCAACTACACCCTGTTCTACAACGAGGATGCGGCCGAGAGCCCCAACGCCGGCGGCCTGCGCATCACCGACACCAACTACAAGAACCGCTTCGGCTGGGCCCTGCAGGCCGGTGTCGACGTTGCCCTGACCGGCAACTGGTCGCTGAACTTCGACGTCAAGAAGGTCTTCCTGAAGACCGACGTGACCGCCAACGCCCGCCTGGGCTCCGCCGTCCTGCCGGTCACCTCGAAGGTCACGCTGGACCCGTGGCTGGTCGGCGTCGGCGTCGGCTACCGCTTCTAAGACCGGGTTTCGGGACCCGGTCCCGGGCATCCGAAGGGCTGCCTCCCCCATTTTGGGGGAGGCAGCCTTTTTTCTTTTTACCGTCAGCCTTGCGGATTGTACGGTCATTCCCATGATTCCGATATAGGGGTCATCGGAAGGGAGGCCGTATCGCCATGCATGTTGCAGCCGTTTTGAAGCGCAAGGGCAACAGGATCGTCTCTGCCGCACCGGACGACAGCGTTGCCGCCGTCACCCGCCTGCTGACCGAGCATCGGATCGGCGCCGTGCTGGTGATCGATGGCGACGGGCAGCCGGTCGGCATTCTGTCGGAACGCGATGTCGTGCGGGCAATCGCCCGCAATGGTGCCGCGGCCCTGGACGGCCCCGCCGCGAACCTGATGACGCGCGAGCTGATCACCGCCGCCCCGACCGACACCGTTGCCGACATGATGGCGGTGATGACCGAACGGCGCATCCGCCATGTGCCCATCGTCGAGGCCGGCCGGGTGATCGGCGTCATCAGCATCGGCGACGTGGTGAAGGCCCGCATCGACGATGCCGAGTTGGAGGTCGAGTCGCTGCGCGGCTACGTCGCCGGCATGGGCTGACCCGGCTCCCGCAGCCTGAAAAGAAAACGCCCCGCCGGAGCGATCCGGCGGGGCGTTTGCTTTTGCTCGGAAAGAGCGGCGTCAGGCCGAGTGCGACTGCGGGAAGGCCATCGCCGCCTGGGTGCGGTTGCGCACGCCCAGCGACTTGAAGATCGCCGTCATGTGGATCTTCACCGTGCCTTCGGACAGGCCCAGCTCGTGGGCGATCTGCTTGTTCGACTTGCCTTCGCGCAGACGGTCCAGCACCTCGCGCTGGCGCTGGGTCAGCAGCTGTTCCAGCTGCGGATCGGTCGGCGGAATGACCGAGCCGCCGCCACGCTGGTCGGGCTCGTTCCCCTCGCGCAGAACCGTCGCCGGGACATAGACGCCGCCGGAGAAGATCAGGTCGAGCGCGCTCAGCATGATCTTCACGCTGGACGATTTCGGGATATAGCCGGCAGCGCCGTTCTCCAGCGCCTCGCGCACGTCAGCCTGCGCTTCGGACGCGGAGATCACCACGACCTTCGCGTTCGGCTGCCGGTCGCGCAGCATGCCGATGCCGGAAAAGCCGGGCCATCCCGGCATGCGCAGGTCGGTCAGGACGAGGTCATACGTCTCGTCCTTCGATGCCGCCATGTCCAGAAGCTCATCGAAATTGCTTGCCTCCGCAAAGGTGGCATTATCTCGAAGCTGCTCAAGCAGACGGCGAAGACCTTCCCGAAACAGGACGTGATCATCACCGATCAGGATCTTCATCGCTCAAACTCCTGAACCATGCTGCCCCTCCGAAAGACGCCCAAAGGGCTTGAGAAAAGGAGGGGGTTGTCGCCACCCGCATATTCCCTAAAATCCAAAGGATATAGCAGGCACCGGCCGAACGTAATCTCTGTTGAGATGTAACACGCAGGGACGATGACCGACAACCGGAAATTAACTTTTGTCACCGCTCCGAAGGCCTAAGGGACAGGGACCGCACTTCCCACCGGTGATATTTCCAAAGAGCTATGACAATTTCAGGTCAATGTGCGAATGCGCCGCTGGATCTGCGGAAAGCGCGCAAAAAAAGAGCCGGTCCGGCGCCATTTCAGGGCACCGGACCGGCATTGAAGTTGCGCGTCCCGGAGGACGGACGGATCAGGGATCGACCGGTCCGTCACAAGGACGGACCAGGGATCGACAAGTCCGTCAGAAGGCAGCGTCTTCCAGTTCCATCAGCGGCTTGGCGCCGGCGGCGATGGTGATGAACAGGCTGTTGGTCTGCGGCAGCAGCTTGGTCATGTAGAAACGCGCGGTCTTGATCTTGGCATCGAAGAAGGCGGCATTGCCCTCCCCGGCTTCGAGCCTGGCCTGCGCCTTCTCCACCATGGTCAGCCAGCTCCAGCCCAGCGCCACCAGCCCGAACAGGCGCAGATAGTCGCTGGCGGCGGCACCGGCCTCCTCCGGATCCTTCAGGCCCTTCTGGGCGATCAGGGCGGTGGCCTGCTGCAGCTTGGCGAATGCCTTGGCCAGCGGCATCACGAACTCGCCCAGTTCGTCCTTCTCCATCGCCGCCTCGATGTCGCGGCCGACGGGGTGGAAGAAGTGGCGGAGCAGGCGGCCGATGTCCTGCGGCAGCTTGCGCCCGACGAGGTCGAGCGCCTGGATGCCGTTGGTGCCCTCGTAGATCTGGCAGATGCGGGCGTCGCGGACATACTGCTCGACGCCGGTCTCCCAGATGAAGCCGTGGCCGCCATGGACCTGCACGGCGATGTTGGCCGAATCGAAGCCGATGTCGGTGAACAGCGCCTTGACGACCGGCGTCATCAGCTGGACGAACTCGTCGGCATCGCGGCGGGTGCGCTCGTCGGGATGCTTCTCCGCCACGTCGAGCTTGTAGGCGGTCAGTGCGCCGAGCGCACGCGCCCCTTCGGTGAAGGCGCGGGCGGTCAGCAGGTTCCGGCGCACGTCGGGATGGACGATGATCGGGTCGGCCGGCTTGTCCGGCGCCTTCACCCCCGACAGCGAGCGGCCCTGAAGCCGTTCGCGGGCGTAGTTGACGGCGTTCTGGTAGGACACCTCGGCCAGACCCAGCCCCTGGATGCCCACGGCCAGACGGGCCGCGTTCATCATCACGAACATGGCGCGCATGCCCTTGTGCGGCTCGCCGACCAGCCAGCCGGTGGCGTCCTCGAAGTTCATGACGCAGGTCGACGACGCCTTGATGCCCATCTTGTGCTCGATGGAGCCGCAGGCGACGCCGTTGCGCGCGCCCGACGTGCCATCGGCATTGGGCATGAACTTCGGCACCAGGAACAGGCTGATGCCGCGGGTGCCGGCCGGGGCGTCCGGCAGGCGGGCCAGCACCAGATGCAGGATGTTCTCGGTCAGGTCATGCTCGCCGGCCGAGATGAAGATCTTGGTGCCGGTGATCTTGTAGCCACCCTCCCCGTCCGGCACCGCCTTGGTGCGGATGATGCCCAGGTCGGTGCCGCAATGCGGCTCGGTCAGGCACATGGTGCCGGACCAGGTGCCGTCGACCAGCTTGGGCAGGAAGCGCTGCTTCAGCTCGTCCGAACCGTACATCGCCAGCGCGTTGTAGGCGCCGAGCGACAGGCCGGGATACATGCCGAAGCTGAGGTTGGCGGAGCAGATGAACTCCTCCAGCATGGTGTTGACCAGCTTCGGCAGACCCTGCCCGCCATAGGCCGGGTCGCAGGCCAGACCCTGCCAGCCGGCCTCGATGTAGGTGGTGTAGGCCTCCTTGAAGCCCTTGGGCGTGCGGACCTCGCCATTCTCGAAATGGCAGCCCTCGCCGTCGCCGGACTGGTTCAGCGGGAACAGGACCTCCTCGCACAGCCTGGCGCCTTCCTCCAGCACCTGACCGACGAGTTCCGGCGTGGCGTCCTCATAGCCCGGCAGGGCCGACAGCTTGTCCAGACCGACGATCTCGTCCAGGACGAAGCGCACATCCTCAAGCGGAGCCTTGTAGATCGGCATCTCTCGTTCCTCCCCCTCAGTTCCGCAGCGGCTTGCCGGTGAGCAGCATGTGCTCGATCCGGTCGATGGTGCCGCCGGTGCGCACCAGCCCCATGAACGCCTCGCGCTCCAGCCGCAGGATGTGGTCCTCGCCGACCGGCTTGGAGATGTCGGCCTCCTCGCCGCCGCTCAGCACCTCGGCCAGGGCGGCGCAGACGACCGTGTCGTGCGGCGTGACCTTGCCCTGCAGGGCGAAGCCCTCCACCGCCAGCTCCATCGCCGCCTTGGCGCTGGGGCCGGGCAGGACGTAGCTGGTGGTCTTCTCCGGCGCGGTGTAGTCGGCCGCCAGTTCCAGCGCCTTGGCCTTGGCGTCGGCCAGCAGCCGGTCGCGGTTCATGGTGATGCCGTCGGTGGCGCGGAAATACAGCAGCTCCTTGGCCTCGGCCGCTGACTTGGCGACGGTGGCGGTGCTGATGATCTCGAAGGCCTTGGCGATGCCGGGCATCGGACCGCGCGGCGCCTTCGGGTTGGCCTGATGGCGGGCCAGCATCTCGGTGCAGCCGCCCCAGGCCGGGATCAGCCCGACGCCGACCTCGACGAGGCCGACATAGGTCTCGGCATGGGCCTGGACATGATCGGAATGCAGCAGGATCTCGCAACCGCCGCCCAATGCCATGCCGCTGGGGGCCGCCACCACCGGGAAGGGGGCGTATTTCAGCGCGCGGTAGGTGCGCTGGCCGCCCTCCACCATCTCCTCGATCTGCGGCCACAGCCCGATGTTCAGCGCGAACAGGGCAAGGCCGAGATTGGCGCCGACCGAGAAATTGTCGGCCTCGTTGTGGATGACCAGCGCCTTCCAGTCACCTTTCCCGTCGCCGATCAGGCGCATCGCCTTCTCGTAGGCGGCCATGATGTCGCCGTCGACGGCGTTCATCTTGCTGGTGAACTCGACGCACAGCACGCCGTCGCCGATGTCCCACAGGCTGGCCGAGCCGTTCTTCCACACCGGCTTGCCGGCGGCGCGCTTGATGTCGGACAGCAGCAGCACACCGTCCGGACGCACCACCGTGTCATAGACGCCGGCGGTGGTCAGGTGCTGGAGCTTGCCGCCCTCCACCCGGTAGAAGGGACGGCCGGCAGCGGTCTCGACCAGCGCCGGGACCGGAATGCCTTCGGAGCGGCACAGCTCGGCGAACCAGTCGGTGCCCAGCCGGTCGATCAGCTCGAACGGCCCCTGCTTCCAGTTGTAGCCGAGCCGCATGCCCTCATCGACGGCGACGATGCTGTCGGCGATCTCCGGCACCAGACTGGCGGCATAGGCCAGCGTCTGGGCCAGGACGCGGCGGGCGAAGAGGCCGCCCTTGTCCGGGTGCTCGCACAGCTTGCGCAGGTCGCGGCCGGCGGATGAGACGCTGTCCAGCCGGGCCTTCTCCGACGGGGCGTACTCGCCGGTCCGGAGGTCGACCGACTCCTTCACCTTGCCGCCGCCGGCCTTGTTGATGCGGTAGAAGCCGCCCTTGCCCTTGCGGCCGGTATAGCCCTCCGCGATCATCTTCGTGATGACCGGGTGCTCGCGCATCTGGCCGCGATAGGCGTCGTTGGCCGGCAGGGTGGCCGACATGCTCTTGGCGATGTGCGGCATCAGGTCGAGCCCGACCAGATCCATCAGGCCGAAGACGCCGGTCTTGGGGATGCCCATCGGACGGCCGCCGACGGCATCGGCCTCTTCGACCGTCAGGCCGAGATCGACCGCGGCATTCACCGCCGCCTGGATCCAGAAGACACCGATGCGGTTGGCGATGAAACCCGGCGTGTCCTTGCAATGGACGACGCCCTTGCCGAGACGGCGGTCGCAGACATCGGCGATGGCGGCCAGCGCGTCGGCGCGGGTGTCGGCGCCGCCGACGATCTCCAGCAGCCGCATGTAGCGCGGCGGGTTGAAGAAGTGGGTGATCAGGAAGTCGCGGCGGAACTGCTCGCCCTGCCCCTCGGTCAGCACCGCCAGCGGGATGGTGGAGGTGTTGGACGACACCACCGAGCCCGCCTTGCGCACCGGGTCGATGCGCTTGTAGAGGTCGGCCTTGATCGCCGGGTTCTCGACGATGGCCTCGACGATCCAGTCAACGTCGGCCAGCAGGTTCAGGTCGTCCTCAAGATTGCCGGGCGTGATCAGCTTGGCGTTCTTGGGATGCATGAAGGGAGCCGGATCGGTCTTCAGCATCTTGGCCACCGCACCCCTGGCGATGGCGCTGCGGTCGGCCCCCTCCTTGGCGGGGATGTCGAGCAGGACGCAGGGGATGCCGGCGTTGGCGAAATGGGCGGCGATGCCGGCGCCCATCACGCCCGCACCGATCACGGCGGCGCGTTCGATCTTCATGGTCGTTTCCTCCCCGATCCCGTTCGTCAGACCGCTTCCAGGATGGTGGCGATGCCCTGGCCGCCGCCGATGCACTGGGTCGCCAGCGCGAACTGCTTGCCTTCGCGCTTCAGCAGGGCCGCGGCCTTGCCGGTGATGCGGGCGCCGGTGGCGCCCAGCGGATGGCCGAGCGCCAGCGCGCCGCCGTCCGGGTTGATGCGGGACGGGTCGATGTCGAGGTCGCGCATGCAGGCGATGGCCTGGGACGAGAAGGCCTCGTTGATCTCGATGATGTCGATGTCATTGATCGACAGGCCGGCACGGGCCAGTGCCTTGCGGGTCGCCGGGACCGGACCCAGCCCCATCAGCTCCGGCGCGCAGCCGGCGACGGCGACGGAGCGGATCTTCGCCAGGATCGGCAGGCCGTTGGCGCGGGCATACTCCTCCGTCGTCACCAGCACGGCGGCGGCGCCGTCGGTCAGCGGCGAGGAGGTGCCGGCGGTCACGGTGCCGTCGGCGGTGAAGGCCGGCTTCAGGCCCGACAGGCTGTCGGCATTGGTGCCGGGACGGATGCAGCCGTCCTTGTCGATCAGGCCGGCCGGGGTCTGGATGCCGACGATCTCATCGGCCATGCGGCCGGCGGCTTGGGCCTCGGCTGCCTTGGCGTGCGAGGCGACGCCGAGCGCCTCCTGCTCGGCGCGGGAGATGGCGTATTTGCGGGCGACATTCTCCGCGGTGATGCCCATCGAGCAGTAGGCCTCGGGGTAGGAGGCCTTCAGCGCCGGGTTCGGCATCGGGTTGAAGCCCATGATCGGCACGCGGGTCATCGATTCGACGCCGCCGCAGAGGAACACCTCGCCGGCCCCCATCTGGATGGCGCCGGCCGCCTGATGGATCGACTGCATGGAGGAGCCGCAATAGCGGTTCACCGTGGTGGCCGCGGCGGTCTGCGGCAGCTTGGCCAGGAAGGCGATGCTGCGGGCGACGTTCAGGCCCTGCTCGCCCTCGGGGAAGGAGCAGCCGACGATCACATCCTCGATGTCGTCGGTCTTCAGGCCGGTGCGCTCGACCAGCGCCGCGAAGACGCGGGCCAGCAGATCGTCGGGGCGGACCTTGGTCAGCTCGCCCTTGTGGGCGAAGGCGAAGGGCGAACGGGCATAACCGGCGATGACGACCGACTTCATGAGTGCTTCTCCTCCATGTCCTGCGTCTCCGTGATGCCGTTGCGGCTGAGATGCTCGGAGATCTGGGTGTCGATGGTGCACAGCTCCGCCAGCGTCTGCTGGACGTCGGCAAGCTGCTGTTCAAGTGCGGAAATCCGGCGGCGCGCGATGGAGCGCATGTAGCGCATCTGCTCGATCTGGGCGTCGTCGGTGTCGTAGAGGTTCAGGAAATCCTTGATCTCGGCCAGGCTGAAGCCCAGCCGCTTGCCCCGGCAGATCAGCGCCAGCCGGGCGCGGTCGCGGTGGCCGTAGACGCGGGCACTGCCGATCCGATCCGGCGACAGCAGCCCCTCATCCTCGTAATGGCGGATGGTGCGGTGGGTCAGACCGAACTCCCCGGCCAGTTCGCCGATGGCGAGCCGCGGGCCGGACAGGCAGCCATCGCCGCCCTCCTCCCCCATCCCCATCGCGCCGTTGCCGAACGAAAGCCGATCCACTCCGCCTGCTCCCTTCCCTGACGTTTACGTAAAGGTAAGGTCGATGCCGCTTGCTGTCAACAGACTTGTTGACCATGCCAACCAGTTGGGAGGCCAGCAGGAAGATCCTGTCCAGCCACCAATAGGTGCGGCGCGCCCGCACAGTGACAGGATGCCACGCCCCGGCACTCCCAATAGCTGTGGCAGGCTCTGCGGTGAACGCGCGCGTCCGCCCCATTCCCCTATCGGATGTGGGAAGCGGGGGCGGCAAAAAACAGACGGCCGGAAGACCGTGACGGGTTCTAGGGCGGGTTTTGAAAGTTTCGGGCGGATCAGGACAGGGGACAGGAGACAACCCATGTCGGCGCGCGCCATCGTATCGTTGGGCGTCTGGATACTGGCCATGGTGCTGATCGGCACCATGACGGTCGGCCTTGCATTGGCCTTTTACCTGATGCTGACCCTGGCTTTCGCCGTGGTGGTCGCAGGATTGACCCTGCTCGCCCGGCGGCGGGACAGCCACCGGGGCGAACAGAGCTACCTTTAGGCATCGTCAGCTCGTTTGGGGGCACCGTTGCCGGCGCCCCTTACGCTTTTGCCTGGACTCACTCCGGCAGCACGCGCAGCCGGGAGGCGGCGGTGCGGGCGGACAGATGGGGACGCTGGAGATCCTGCACCTGGGCGCCGGGGGCCGCGAAATCGCCGGGGGTGACGGCGCGGACCAGATAGACCAGCCGGAAGCGGGGAGCCGCCTTCGGCAGGTCGACGGCGGCCAGGAAGCGGTCCTCGCGGAACTCGACATTGCGGGCCGACGACAGGTCGCCCAGCCAGGACAGCTTGCCGAGCTGGCCGCTGTTGGCGAGCCGGACATTCTCGATCTCGAAGCCGGCCGGCAGCGGATCGCTGACCATCACCGAATGATCGAGCGGGTCGCCGACTTCGCCTTCCAGGATCACCACCAGCAGGTCGTTGTGGCGGATGCCGGCCGGATCGACCGGACGGCCGGCCATGTCGAACAGGCGGCGGCGGATGGTCATCCCCTGCTCCTCCGCGCCGGCCGGCTGGTCGGGCACGCCCGTCACCGAGACGATCTGCCGGACCTCGCCGCCCAGATTGCGGATGGCGGGCGGGGCGGCGGGATCGACGGCCAGGATCTGCGGCTTGGCGTTCTCCACCGTCTGCTCGCCGATGGCGAGCTTCATCGGAGCGGCGCGGTCGATCAGCGCCTTGGAGGCCAGCAGCAGCCAGGCCTGCTCCTGCAGGTTGGTGGTCCGGACGGCGGCGAAGGTCTTCGCCACGCGTTCGGCGGCCTGGAAGATGCGGTCGCGCTCCACGGCACCGCTCTCCGCCATCAGGAAGACGACGCCGGCCTCGTCCCGCAGGGAGGATCCCTGGTCGCGCAGGCCGGCGGTCACCATGCGGGCGCCGGACAGCTTGGAGAAGGCTTCGGCCGCACCCGGCTGGTCGCCCAGCACCGCGGCCGCCGCGGCGAT
This sequence comes from Azospirillum sp. 11R-A, assembly GCF_049472615.1. Classification (NCBI taxonomy): domain Bacteria; kingdom Pseudomonadati; phylum Pseudomonadota; class Alphaproteobacteria; order Rhodospirillales; family Azospirillaceae; genus Azospirillum; species Azospirillum sp. 11R-A. Next base: position 63,607 of record NZ_JBCEBL010000011.1, read on the forward strand.
CTGCGCCCGGGCGAAGTCGGTCGGCAGACGGTCCCAATAGTTCTCGCGGAAGTACCGCACCGCACCGGCGTCGATCATCTTGGCCCGCGCCAGCACATGGAGCGCATAGGCGCGGCCCGGCAGGTCGGCGGTCTCGACCCAGGCGTTGTCGATGGCCTGCTTCAGCCAGTCCAGACCCTTGCGATAGGGCTGGTCGGGAATGCGGTAGCCCGCCGCCTTGGCCCGGCCCAGCACGTCCACCGCATAGGCGGTCAGCCAGGGATCGAGATCGCCCTTGGGCGACCAGGGGGCGAAGGCGCCGTCGAGGCGCTGGAAGGTCAGCAGCCGGTCGACGCTGCGCTGGACGCGCGCCTTGATGCGGTCCTCCGGCGCGATGCCGAGGCCGGCGGCGACGTCGCTCAGCGACAGCAGCGGCAGGATGCGGCTGGCGGTCTGCTCCGCTCCACCGGCGGCGGTGCGGTCGAGCGCGAAGAGCAGGCCCGGCACGTCCAGGTCCGGCAGCGGCGCGACCTCCGCACCGACCGCGACGGTCTCCGGCCGCAGGCCGGCGGTGATGTCGGCCGGAACGGTCAGCCCCTTGTCGGTCGGCAGGGCGGCGACGTTGCGGCGCGACACCGGCGGCGAGGCCGGGCGCACCGTCACGTCCCAGCGGCGGGTGACGCGCACGCCGTCGGGACCGGTGACATCCAGCGTGACATGGCCGGCCCCGACCGCGGTGGCGGTCAGCACACGGCCGGCGGTCGCCCGCTTGCCGCGCACCAGCTTCGGCACGGCCAGTTCATTGCCCGAGTCGCTTTGGACAATGGAAACGGCACCCTCGGCGGTCAGCGTCATGCGGTAATCGCCGGACGGGCCGCTCAGGTTGTCGAGCGACAGCAGGACCTGCGCCGAATCGCCGGGGGCGAGGAAGCGCGGCAGCACCGCGTCGGCGACGACCGCGTCGCGCACCAGCATCTGGCTTTCGGCCTGGCCGATCCGCCCTTCGCTCCAGGCCACCGCCATCAGGCGCAGACGCCCCTGGAAATCGGGCAGGTCGAAGGGAACCGAAACCTTGCCGTCGGCGCCGACGGTCAGGATGCCGGAATAGAGCGAGACCACCCGTTCCGACTTGGGCGGAACCATCCCGGAGATCTGGCGCAGGCGCGGCGTCGGCTGCACCGGCGGCCGAGCGGCGTCCAGGCTGGCCGGGTCGATCAGGCGGCCGTAGGAATCGCGCAGCTCCACGGTCAGCGGGCGCTTGCGCAGGTAATGGCGGGCCGGATCGGGCGAGGGCTGGTCGGTCAGCTGCATCACCGATTCGTCGACGGCGGCCAGCGTGACGAAGGCCTGCTTGCCTTCGGCGACGCCATCCACCGCGATGTCGGCGGTCATGGCGCGGCGCGGCTCCGTCTCCGCCGGGGCGGAGAGCCGGACGTCCAGCGTGCGCGGGGCCTTGTCCATCGCCAGCCAGGCGAGGCCGACGGCGCGGCGCGGCGGCTTCTTCGACTGCGGGTCGGAGGTGGCGAAGGCGGTCGCCAGCACATGGGCGCCGCTGGTCCAGCCCTGCCCGACCGGGATTTCCAGGAAGGCGCCCTGCGGACCGATGGCGCGGGTAACGGCATAGCTGACGCCGCGGTCGGCCACCGCCACCAGCACCTGGCTGTCGTAGGGCGGCTTGACGAAGACCCAGGCGCTTTCGCCGGAGCGGTAGGCCGGCATCATCACCGAGACGTCGACCGCGTCCGGCCGGTCGCCGGCGGTCGGGGTCATCCACCAGCCGGCGGCGAAGCGGAAGCTGCTGGCGACGCCGGTCTTGGGATCGAACACCTCCAGCCGGTAGCGGCCGGCGGCGACCGGGGTCTCCAGCGAGGCCGGGGCGGCGGCCTGGGCCGACAGCGACCCGCCGGTCACCCGCTGGTCCTTCACCGTGACCTTGTAGTCCCAGCGGCCGTTGGCCTCGTACCACGCATAATCGTACTCCTCCTCGAACAGCTCGTAGGAGAGGTCGGCGCGGTCGGTCGGCTTGCCATCGGGGCCGACGGCGATCACGTCGAAGCCGGCGGTGGCCCCCTCCGGCACGCCGTCGCCTTCGAAGCGCGGCTTGATGCCGACGGCGAAGGGCTGGTGGCGCACCGGCAGCACGAAATCGCGGCCAACCGGGCGGCCGCCGATGTCGAACAGGGTGGCGCGCACCACCGCCTCCAGCGGGCGGGTGCTGTCGGGCGGACGCGGCAGCTTGACCTTCAGGCGGGCGGAGCCGTTGGAGTCGGTGATGAAGCCCGGCAGGTCGGCGCGGGCCGGCTTCACCTCCTCCTGCACCAGACCGAAATGGTAGCCCGGCAGGTTGGGATAGGGGTTGTTGGCGGCGCGCAGCGTCACCGTCAGCTCGCCCGGCAGGCCGGAGGCCGGCGCGCCGTAGAGATAATGGCTGTCGAGCGCGATGTCGGCCTCGCCGTCGGAGGCCAGCTCCGTCGTCGGGGAGGCGAGCGCCACGTCCAGCCGCGGCGGCACGAAATCCTCCAGCAGGAACTCGACCCTGCCGATGGCCGGGCCGTCCGGCTCGGCATGGGCGGTGACGACCCAGTTGCCGGGATAGGCGTTCATCGGCAGGTCGATGCGGGTGGCATAGCCGCCGGCCCCGCTGTCGGCCAGGCTGCGCCGCTCAACCTCGAGGCCGTCGGGGCGCAGGACGCGGATGCTCAGCTGCTTGCCGGCCGGCGGCGGGTTGAGGTCGGCGTCGCGCAGCAGGGCGGTCAGTTGCACCGTCTCGCCCGGCCGGTAGATGCCGCGCTCGGTGTAGAGATAGGTGTCGAGTCCGCCGGCTGCCGGGCGGACGACGCCGACCGGCTTGTCCTGGGCCTCGGCCGGCGGAGCGCCGCCGGCGGTCAGGTCGAGAACGGCGAAGTCGCCGTCACCGCGCGCGGCGAACAGCGCCTGGACCGGTTCGGCCCCGGCGGCGCGCAATGCTGCGAGGTCGAAGCGGCCGAGCCCGTCCTCGCCGGTCTGGAGGCGTCCCAGCTCGGTGCCGTTGCGGGCGACCAGACGCAGCTCCACCCCGGTGGCGGGTGCGGCGGTCTGGACGGAGCGGGAGAAGACCACCAGCGAGTCGTCGCCGAGGATGGTGTTGAGGCCGAGGTCGGAGACGACGAACCACTGGGTCGCCTTGCGGTCCCAGCCGCCCGGCTTGATCTCGTCGGCACCGGCGATGGCGACATAGACGCCGGGGTCGAGCTTGCCCAGCACGGCGTCGATCGGGAAGGCGGTGGTGACGGTGCGGTTCGGCTGGTTGCCGATGCCCATCTCGCCGCGCCACACCTCCTGGCCCGACTTGTCCAGGATCTCGCCGATGTCGTAGTCGGTCATCTGCTGGGTGATGCGGCCGAAATAGATCTTCTCGACCAGCGCCCGGTCGGCGATGCGCAGGACCTGGAGCTTCGCCCGGTCCAGATTGATCGAGCGCAGCGGCAGCCCTTCGGCGCCGACGCGCGGCAGGATGTAGCCGGCGCCGCGGAAGGCCAGCGACGGCTTGCGGTTGGGCACCTGCACCTCGCGGGTGTCGGCGGCCGGCAGGCGCTTTCCGTCGGCGCCGGGCAGCCCATCCTTCAGCGTGACGCGGTAGCTGTCGCCATGGCGCAGGCCCTCGACGCAGAGCGTGCGGTCGCGGGCGATGGCGGCACCCTCGACCGCCGGCTCCACCGTGACATAGTCGCGGTAGTTGACGGCGCGCGAGCGCTCCAGCCGGTCGGTGAAGGTGAAGCAGGCCTGTGGCGTATCGCGCTCCGCCACCACCTCGACGCTGGATACGCCGAAGGGCACCGGCTCGGCCGGCGGGTCGGCGGCGAAGGTCTGGGATACGGTGAGCGTGCCGGAGCACGCGGCAAGAACGGCACAGACACGCGCCAGCGCACGCAACATTATAGACAGGCCCCAATTCCGCGGGTGGATCCGAAGGCACGCGGCCGGGGGGCAGCCCTGGCGTCGGCTCGGACCTGGATAAAACCGGCGCGGAGTATGCCCAAGCGGCAATGGTTTCGCCATGGCTTTGCGGCGCCGTCCCGAAGATCGCTTTGATCGCGCGCCGGAAATGGCAGGCGGCGGCAGGGTCAGGCGGCGAATTCCAGCGTGACCTGGCTGCCCTGCCCTGGCCGGCTGTCGATGCGGAGGCTGCCGCCATGCGCCTCGATCAGCGACTTGACGATGGGCAGGCCGAGGCCGGTGCCGCGGCCGGGCTGGGTGGTGAGGGCGGAGGTCTGGCCGAAGGGGATGGAGGCCTGCCGCAGTTCCTCCGCCGTCATGCCGATGCCGTTGTCGGTGACGCGGACGACGCAGCGGCCATTGACGCCGCGCGCGACGCTGACCAGCACGCGCCCGTTCTCCGGGGTGAATTTCAGGGCGTTGCCCAGCAGGTTCAGCAGCATCTGCTTCAGCGCCCGCTCGTCCGCACGCACCAGTGCGGGCGACAGCGGGCGGTTGATCTCCAGCCGGATCGACTTCTGCTCCGCCTGGGGGGCGACGATGCGGAGCGCCCATTCGGCGGCGGCCACCGGGTCGACATCCTCCATCAGCAGGGCGAACTTGCCGGCCTGGAGGCGCGACAGGTCGAGGATGTCGTCGATCAGGGTCAGCAGATGCTGGCCGGAAGAGTGGATGTCTCGGGCATAGTCGGCATAGCGCGGACCGGCGTCCTGTCCAAACATCTGGTCCTTGATGATCTCGGAAAAGCCGAGGATGGCGTTCAGCGGCGTGCGCAGCTCGTGGCTGACACGGGCCAGGAAATCGCGGTTGACCGCCAGCGCCGCCGCCAGCCGTTCGGCGTTGCGCTGCTGGACCAGCAGGAAGGCGGCGACCAGCAGGATGGAGACGCTGAGCAGCGCCGCGATGATCCGCATCTGCCCGCGGAAGCCGGCGACCGCGGCGTCGATGTCCTTCACCGCGATGCCGACGACGAGAATCAGCGGGTAGCCCTCGACCGGCCGGTAGGCGTAGGCGCGGCGGATGCCGTCGGCAATGCTGTCCTGCCAGAAAACCCCGCTCAGCGACTGCTGGACCGCGGTCCACAAATTGGAGCCGGTGCTGTCGAGCCCGACCGAATCCTTGCCGTCCTTGGAGCCGCGGGCGCGGATGACCCGGTCCAGCCCGACCAGCGTGACCACCCCGTTGCGGCCGACATCGGCCTGCCGGTAGAAGCCCGAGAGGTGATCGGGATCGACATTGGCGACCGCCACGCCGGCGAACTCGCCCGCCGCATCCTCCAGCCGCCGGGAAAAGCGCAGCAGCGGCTGCCCGGTCGCCGAGCCGTTGAAGGGCAGGCCGATCTTCATCAGCGACCGCCCCTCCCCCTGGTGATAGGCGATCAGGCCGCTGCCCTCCAACCCTTCGGGCGGCCCCATGCCCTCGCTGCGGAAAAGCTGGGCGCCGTCGGGACCGAAGACGCTGAAATGATGGATCAGGCCGGTGTCGTAGAGCCCGTCGTCGATGATGCGGCGGGCGCGGGGCAAGCCGCCTTCGGCATAGCGTTCAGCGAAGGAGCGCAGCGTGGTGTCGACGTCATGCACGGTGCGGCTGGTGCTGCTCTCATAGGCGCGTGCCGTCGTCTGGGCATTGACGATGGCCTCCCGAATCTGGCCTTCCAGCATGGAGGACGCCATCAGGGCATAGCCGGCCCACACCCCGGCCAGCGCCAGGGCGGTTGCCATCAGGATGCCGTTCCGGATGGACAGCGCCCTGACGGAGGGGAACCGAAAGGTCGGGAGACGTGGCATGCCCTGCGCTCCGCCGTTCCACCGCCCCCCGCATCCGGTCCGCAGCGCCGATCGGCAACGTCGGGCGCGATGCGGCGGGGGTGGAGCCGATCATCGCGCCAATCGGTTAAGACTTGTCAAATATCCGAACTGTTTGTCTACCTACCATTTGTACCCGCGGATTTCTATTTTGACACGAAACGGTGCCGCAGCCGCTCGATGGCGGTGTCGAGCACTTCGTCCTTCTTTGAAAAACAGAAGCGCACGACGTTGGTCGGCGCGTTTTCCACGAAGAAGGCGCTGACGGGGATGGCGGCGACCTTCGCCTCCGCCACCAGCCAGCGGCAGAAGGCCTGGTCGTCGCCGTCGAAGCCGAAACGCGAGATGTCGGCGGCGACGAAATAGGTGCCGGCGCTGGGCAGCACGTCGAACCCGACCGAGGCGAGCCCCGCCGACAGCCGGTCGCGCTTGGCCTGGAGCCCGGCGGCGAGCCCGGTGAAATAGCCCTCCTCCTTGCCCAGCCCGTAGGCGACGGCGGTCTGGAGGTTCGGCGGGGTGGTGAAGGTCAGGAACTGGTGCGCCTTGGCGACCGGCTGCAACAGGTGCGGTGCGGCGGTGACGTAGCCGACCTTCCAGCCGGTCAGCGAGAAGGTCTTGCCGGCCGACCCGATCTTCAGGCAGCGGTCGCGCATGCCCGGCAGGCTCATCAGCGGGATGTGGCGGCGGCCGTCGAAGACGATGTGCTCGTACACCTCGTCGCAGACCGCCAGCGCGTCGTGGCGCTGCACGAACTCGGCGATCAGTTCCAGCTCGGCGCGATCGAAGACCTTGGCGGCGGGATTCAGCGGATCGTTGATCAGCACCAGCTTGGTGCGCGGTGAGAAGGCGGCCTCCAGGTCGGCGCGGCTGAAGCTCCAGTCCGGCGCCTTCAGCGAGACGAAGCGCGGCACGCCGCCGGCCAGCCGGACGATGGGCAGGTAGCTGTCGTACATCGGCTGGAACAGCACCACCTCGTCGCCCGGATTTATCAGGCCGAGCAGGCAGGCGGTCAGCGCCTCGGTCGCGCCGGAGGTGACCATCGTCTCGGTCTTCCAGTCGACGTCGAGCCCGTAGAAGCGGCCGGCGTGGGCGGCCAGCGCCTGACGCAGATCGGGCGTGCCCATCATCGACGGGTACTGGTTCCACCCGGTCAGCAGCGCATCGGCCGCGGTTTGCAGCACGTCGGCCGGCCCGCGGTCGTCGGGGAATCCCTGGCCCAGGTTGATCGCGCCATGCTCCTCCGACAGGCGGGACATGACCTCGAAAATGGTGGTGCCATAGCTGGACAGCAGCGCGTTGCCCGACTTCACCGGAAAGCCTCCTCATGCGAACGGACGCACAAGATGGCCGCTGCGGGGCGACGCTGTCCAGTGCCCGCTTCCGCAGGGCAGACCGCAGGGGAGCGGTTGCTGGCGGTCGGCAAAATCGTTTGGACTCCCACCGAGCGAGGGAGACGGCCATGGTATGGCTGTTGCATACTCAGGTAAGTTTCTGTCCCAAGGAGTGTAATTCCGATGTCATTCTCCTCCCGCTGCCGCGGTACCGCCCTGTCGGCTTTGGTCCTGTTCGGGCTGGCCGGTTCCGTGCAGGCTGCGGAACCGATCAAGGTCAAGGTGTTCGTCGGCTCGATGTTCGAGATCGGCAAGAACACCGGCGACCGCGCCGGCGAGTTCCAGCACTGGTACGAGCGCTATTGGCAGACGGCCGAGCCGATCACAGTGACGGGCGCGCTGAACCCGGTCTACTGCAACGCCGACGGCGTCTGCGGATCGGTGCTGGGCATGGGCAAGGTCAGCTCGTCGGCCTCGATGCAGGCGATCCTGCTGAACCCGCAGCTCGACCTGTCGCAAGCCTATTTCATGGTCACCGGCGTGGCCGGCACCCCGCCGTCGCGCGGCACCATTGGCGAAGTGAGCTGGGCGACCTGGGTGGTCGACTATGACCTCGGCCATCGCTGGGCGCCGGAGGAGAACAAGCCGGGCGAGCCGACCTTCATGCCGCGCAAGGGCTACGAGGCGGTGCGGCTGTTCCCGATGAACCCGGCGCTGGTGTCCTGGGCGATGCGCCTGACCGCCGATACGCCGCTGAAGGACAGCGATTCCGCCCGCGCCTACCGCAAGCGTTATCCGCAGGAAGCGGCACAGCGTGCTCCTTTTGTAGGCACCGGCACGCACATGACGGGCGACACCTTCTTCCACGGTCCCGGCATGTCGGCCCAGGCGCAGTACATCGCCAAGCTCTATGGCGCGGACGACTACGTCATCACCGAGATGGAGGCGGCGGCGATCACGCTGGTCATCAAGCGGCTGCAAGGCTCCGACCGGGTGATGAGCCTGCGCGGCGCGGTCAATTTCGACCAGGGCAACCCGAACGAGACCACGCTCCAGCACCTCGACCCGAAGCCGGGCGAGACCGCCGGCGGCTTCGCCGAGACGGTGGAGAATGTGGAGCTGGTCGGGTCGCGGATGGTCGACCACATCGTCGGCCATTGGGACCAGTGGAAGGACGGCGTTCCGGCCCTGCCCGCTCCCTGACGAACGGACTCGTCAGCGTCTGCCGGGAAACCGCCCGGCAGGCGCTTGCGGCCTACTCGCCGTAAATCTTGCGCAGGCGGCGGTTGCGCAGCTTCAGCCGGATCCGTTCGACCGGGCTGAAGATGCGGGGATAGCGTCGTTTCGACCGCACGAACAGACGGCGGGCGTCGGCGGAGTTGCGCAGCACCAGCACGCCGCCGAGCAGCATCACCGGCAGGCCGCCGGGACCGGGCAAGGGGGCGATCAGCAGGCCGAGCAGGATGATCGTGCATCCGGCGCCGATCAGGGCCAGCTGTCGCACGCGCGCGAAAGACAGCGTCTGGGCGGTATCGGGAGGACTCATCTGCGGTTCGACAGGCTCCAAGCTTTGCGTTCGTCCGCATATGGGCCTGGGGGAGCGGCTCGAAAAGGCCCCCCTCCCCTTTGCAGGTGTGGGAACGTGTCTTCTCCCGTCCCGGAAGGGGTCTGGACTCAATGCCCCGATTTTCAATGCAGCGTGCGCATCGGTTCCGGCGGCGCGGCGCGCAGGCGGGCCGGGTCCAGGCGGCTGAGGGCGGCGTCGCGTTCGGCGGGCTTGGGTTCCCAGCCGAATTCGCGGATCAGCTGGTCGCGGGCGGCGACGGCGCGACGGGACAGGTGGGCGCATCCGTCCGGCGCTTTGCCCCGGCTCGGCGGCGGGCAGCGGCGGTCGGCGCAGCTTTCCAGCATCAGGCGGATCATCCGCTCGCGCTTGGCGGCGTCGACATAGCCCATCTGGTCGAAATAGAGCTTGGTGAAGGCCAGTTCGGTGACGCGGGCGTGGGCCTTGCGGTCGCCGACGATCACCGCCGCCACCACCTCCACGCAACGGCCGGCGAAATGCGGCAGCGGCGCGGTGCCGTCGTCGGCACGGTCGAGCAGGCTGCTCGGCAGATCGACCAGCCGGCCGGTCACGTCCTTCACCAGATAGCGGCGCCACACCGACATTTCCGCCTCCCGTCAGGCTTCAGCCCCGACGGGAAGCCTACACCAGACGGAGGGAACACGGAACCGGTCATGAACACACGATCTCGTGAACGGTCGGGTTCCGGCGCGCCTCGGCCTCAGCGCGGCACCAGCGGCCAGAAGACCGCGATGGCCGTCGTGCCGAACACCACGACCATGATCGACAGCGGCAGGCCGAGCCGCCAGTAATCGCCGAAACGGTAGCCGCCGGGGCCCATCACCAGCGTGTTGCACTGGTGGCCGATGGGGGTGAGGAAGTCGCAGCCCGCCCCGATCGCCACCGCCATCAGGAAGGCGTCGGGCCGCAGCCCGAGATGGGTGGCGAGGCTGGCGCCGATGGGCGCCATCACCAGCACCGTCGCGGCGTTGTTCAGGAAGGGCGTCACCGCCATCGCCGCCACCATGATCATCGCCAGCGCCCCCACCGGCGGCAGGCCCTGCGACATCTCCGACAGGAAGCCGGCGATCAGCTCGGTGCCGCCGGTGGTGCGCAGCGTCTCGCTGACCGGGATCAGGGAGCCCAGAAGCACCAGGATCGGCCATTCGATGGCCTCGTAGGCGTCGCGCAGGCTGACCACCTTCAGAGCGGTCATCGCCACCGCCGCCCCGAAGAAGGCGATGGCGACCGGCACCAGCCCGGTGGCGACCAGCGTGACGGTCAGCCCCAGCACCGCCACCGCCGCGGCGCGCTTCGGCGTGCGGCCGATGGCGAGGTTGCGCTCGGCCAACGGCAGGCAGCCCAGCTCGGCCAGCGTGTCGGAGACGGCGGCCTGCCGGCATTGCAGCACCACCAGATCGCCCGATTGCAGGCGGATGCGGCGCAGCCGCTGACGGATCGGCCGGCCGCGCCGGCTGAGCGCCACCAGATTGGCGCCGAACCGCTCGCGCAGGTTCACCTCCTCGATGCTGTGGCCGATCATGGCGGAACGCTGCTCCACCACCGCCTCGACCACGGCGATGTCGTCCTCGTTCTCCACCCCCTCCTGGTCCTTGTCGTGCATCATGCGCAGGCCGGCGCGCTTGACCAGATCGCCCAGCGCCGTGGTGTCGCCCTCCAGCACCAGGATGTCGCCGGCGAACAGCACCCAATGGCCCGACGGGACATAGCGGCGGTAATTCTCGCGCACGATGGCGGCGACGGTCACCTCGTTCTCGCCGAAGGTCTCCAGCTCCGCCACCGTGCGGCCGACGAACTGCGAGCCGGCGGGCAGCCGCGCCTCCGCCGTGTAGTCGTCGATGTTGAAGGCAGGTCCGGCCCCCGCCGCCCGCCCCTTCGGCAGCAGCCGGTAGCCGACCGTCAGGAAGGCGACGCCGACCACCGCGATCACCAGCCCCACGGGGGTGAAGTCGAACATGTGGAAGGGCTCGCCCGTCATCTCCGCCCGCACGCGCGACACGATGATGTTGGGCGAGGTGCCGACCAGCGTCATCAGCCCGCCCAGCAGCGAGCCGAAGGCCATCGGCATCAGCAGCAGCGACACCGGCGTGCCGCTCCGCCGCGCGACCTGCAAGGCGATGGGCATGAAGATGGCCAGCGCGCCGATGTTCTTGACGATGGCCGACAGCAGGGTCACCGCCCCGGCCAGGACCGCCACCTGGGTCCAGACGCCGCTCATCCGCGCGGTCAGCGGGCGCATCGCCGCCTCCACCACGCCGGAGCGGCCGACGGCGGCGCTGACCACCAGGGCCGATCCGACAATGATGACGATGTCGTCGGAAAAGCCCTGGAACGCCTCCTTCGCCGGCACGATTCCGGCGGCGACCGAGGCCAGCAGGGCGATCATCCCAACAAGGTCGTAGCGCAGCCGGTCCCAGATCAGCAGCGCGATCACCGCGCCGATGATCCCGAACGATAACATCTGGTCGATGGTCATTGGGAAAGGCAGCGTCCTTATCCTGTGATCCGAAGCCGGATCGGACAGGGGAACGCGGTTGTTCGTCCGGTCAGCGCGCCGAACCCGACGCCTTCCCGTCCCCGCGGCCATTGCCCGACTTGCCGGATGCCGCTGTCCCCTTGTCGGGGGAGCGGGCATCCTGCACCAGCCGGCCGCACTGTGGCTGTTCCTCACTGCCCGGGTCAAGGAAGGGCAGCACGCCGGCCAGCGGGGTCAGCAGCACGCCCAGCGCCACCGCCGCAGCACCCCGCGCCGCCGACTCGGTGGGATCGACGCCGATGTCCGGGTTGCCCAGCGTGCCGCCGACCAGCACCGGGACATGGGTGGCGAAGACCTGGGGCGACTTCGAATCGCCGACGATGCGCAGATCCAGCGCCTCGTTGCGCAGGCTGATCCTGCCCTTGCCGGTGACCAGCGTTTCCGGCGTGTCGAGCACCAGCGCCTCGACCTGGGCGACACCGTTCTGCACCGCCATGTTGCCGACCAGACAGTTGAAGGGCATCGGCTTCGACCCGGAAATGACCACGCCCAGCGTTTCCAGGATGTTGGTCTTCAGCCCCTTGACCGCTAGGCTGGTGACCCGTCCGCCATCCACCGCGACGCCGATCTTGCCGTCGGAGCTGCCCAGCAGGTCGGCCACCGTCTTGCCGGAACCGGCAAGCTGGATGCGCCCGGCCACCGTGCCGCCGATCTGGCCCGCCAGGGAGGTTTCGCTGAAGAAGGTGGACAGCTTCATCGCGCGGATGTCCAGGTTGGTGCGCATCGCCGGCACCTTGCGGCTGCCGTCCACCTGAACCGTGCCGGCGATCCGCCCGCCGCCGATGCCCAGCGACAGCGGATCGAAATGCAGATCGCCGTTGGCCAGCCTGACCCGCATGTCCAGATCCTGCAACGGGGCGAAGGGCGCCTCGACCCGCTTGCCGCGCAGGCGGACATCCATGTCGGTGTTGCGCAGCATCTCCACATTCACCGGGGTGGCGGGGATGACGCGGCCGTTGCCGCGGGTCGGGTAATCGCCGCTGCCGCGCGGCGAGGCGCCGATCAGGCCGGCCAGATCCTGGGCCGCCAGCCGGTTGGAGGTGAGGTCGGCCTTCACCATCGGCCGCTCCCCGTTGGTATCGACCGACAGGTCGCCGGCAAGGTCGCTCTCGCCGACCTTGCCGTTCATGCCGTGGAAGGTCCACAGGCCCCCTTCGCGCGACAAATGGCCGGAAATGGAATAGGGCCGGGTCTTCGGCGTCGGGATGCCGAGGATCGGGAAGATCTCCGCCAGATCGTTGCCGCTGAGCGCCACCGACAGGTCGACACCCTCCAGCTTCACCGGCTCGGCCACCGACCCTTCGATGCGGCCCTTGGTCTTGCCGACGGCGGCGTCGATCTTCAGCGGATAGGGCTTGGGATCGTCGCGCAGATAAAGCAGCGAGCCGCCCTCCACCGCCAGGGTGAAGGGCTTGCCGGCGAAGTTGCCCTTGCCGTTCAGCTGCACGGTGTCGCTATCGTTGTCGCCGGTCGCGGTGTTGATGGTGTTGTCGATGTCGATGTCGCCGGTGGGGTCGCGGTAGCGAATCCTGCCGTCGGCGATCAGCAGCCGCTCGATCACCGGAATGTCGCCGCGCTTGTCGGGGGTCACGGCGTCCTTCGCCACCGCCTTCTCCGCGTTGGGCGGGCCGAAAGTCCAGTTCGCCTCGCCCTTGTCGTTCTTTTCCAGGATCAGCTTCGGCCCCTGGAACTTCAGCTCCGGCAGTTCCCAGTTGCCGCGCAGCAGCGGCCAGGGACGCAGCGAGGCGTCCAGCGCCTTGATCTCCGCCATCGTCCTGTCCTGCGCCCAGTCGGCGTTGGCGACGCGCAGCCCTTCCAGATGGATGCGGATCGGGTTGCCGAGATGCACGCGCAGGTCGCCGTCGATGGCGACCTCGCGGTTCAGCGCCGCCGAGGCGCGGCGAGCGACAAAGCCGCGGGCGTCGTTCCAGTCGAACAGCAGCACCACCGCGCCGACCCCGACGACGACAAGACCGACGAGGCCCAGCAGGCCGTAGCCGATCCATTTGAACACCGATCCCGCACCCGCTTTCATCCCCCTGCCCTCCCCGCACCGTCCCTTCCCCTGACAACGGACAAGGGGGCGGAACAGCGAAGGCCGGAGGCAGGGGTTACCGCAAGAGATCCAACGTTCCTGCCCGAAAGTCTTATATTCCGTTGGCGCTTATATTGGATTTAACGCAAAATTCAGTATCGCAGCGCCGTAATCGAACGACGCCCCACCCCCGCAGCCAGGGCCGCAGGACAAGATGCGTTCTCTGACCAATTTCGCCCCGTCCACCTTCGAGGAACGCGGTGCCGCCGTGGCCTTCACCACGCCGGTGCTGGCGCAGACCCGCGTGCGCAAGGACAGCCGCGACCAGCTGGAGGTGCTGGTGCCCAACCTTTCGGAAGGGCGCGGCGTCTATGTGGTTCCGTGGAAGTCGCTGCCGCTGGCCTTCCCGATGACCGTGCATGACCGGATGCTGCACGATCTGATCGCCAAGGCCGACGGCTGCTCGCCCGACGACATCCGCAAGGCGGTGCTGGAGGCGGCGCGCTGCGGTCTGGCCGGCGGCGGTGCCGTGGCGGCGGCCGAGGCGGCGCTGAGCGACGACGAGGACCAGCGCCTTCTCATCAACTACCAGCTGATCGTCGAGGCGCTGAAGGCGGTCGGCCTGGAGTCGACGGAGATCCTGAAGGTCGGCCTGACCTCCTCCGCAGGGCAGAAGCTGACGCGCGACCTGATGATGAAGGCGGCGCAGCGTCTGGCTCTGGAACCGAAGGAACTCTACGGACGCATCGCCGAGCTGGCGCTGATGATGGAGGCCATCGGGCTCGCCAGCTCGCCCAAGCCGGCGCGGCTGCGGCGGCTGATGCGCGATCTCCAGGGCTTCCGCGACAGCATGACCGACTGGGCGACCGACAATGTGTCGGAAGCGGCCCCCATCGGCGGCTTCTGCGCCGAGGTGGCGGAACATACGGTCAACCATGCCCGCAACGTCATCGGCCAGTTCGATCAGGCGATGGCGTCGTTCGAGGTGCTGCTGCGCCAGTGGGAGACCAAGCGCCCGCAGATCCGCAAGGCGTCGAGCCGGCTGTCCTGGCTGCTCGACGGCTGGGAGTATCTGATCCTGCTGTGGAACGACGCGATGACCCAGGACCGCTACAGCCAGGACATGGCCGTCCACGACATCTTCCGCGTCATCCCCCTGCTGCCCAAGGACGAGGGCCGCGCCGACCAGTCGATGCTGGCCGACAAGCTGACCACCAGCCACAAGCGGTCGGTGCGCGCTTATGTCGACTGGCGCAGCGGCCAGCTCGATGTCGATCTGGTCATGCGGATCGAGACGATCAAAGGGAGAGCGGCCTGATCATGGAGATGAAGGATCTGGTCGCGCTGGGCGACAAGCTTCTGGACATCGACGAGCCCAAGTTCCGCCAGATCGTCGATCTGCTGGAGCAGATGAACGACCATCCCGACATCCAGCGCACCATCGCCGTGATCCGCCCCCGCCTGGTCGAGCTGCGGCTGCACCGCCGGCCGACGCTGAAGCGGCTGTTCTGCGATCCGTTCGAAGACCTGTTCGAAGCACTGGGCAAGGCCGACCCGGTGCCGCTGAGCGTGATCGAACGGTCGCTGATGAACAGCCTGTGGCCGCTGGTCGAGGCCGAGGTCGGCAAGGAGCACATGCGCGCCTTCCGTCCGGCCCTCCAGAACGGGCCGGAGCGCAAGGCGCTGGCCGAAGCCTTCTGGGGGGAATGCGCCGCGGCGGTGACGACCATCGCCCAGGGGGCGGTGTCCGGGCATTTCAGCGAAGCGCTCGACCTGCGGATGAACCCCAACCGGATGCGGGCGCTCGCGGACATCGCCATCATCCTGTCCATCGCGCCCGAGATCATGGAGTTGAAGGCGGCGCTGTCGCCCAAGCCGGTGCCGAAGCTCCATGGCGACCATATCGAGGCGATCCAGACCATCGGCCGCCGGCTGTCGCGCGCCAGACCGGAATCGTTGAAGATCTTCATCCTGCTCGCCGCCTCGCGCCTGACCGATCCGTCGGTGCTGCTGAGCGGGCTTTGGGACATGGATCTGGGCCAGAAGTCGGCCGACCGCGCCGCCCTGTTCATGCAGCTGAGCGGCACCGTCGTCGCCCAAATCGAGGACCGCTCGCGCAGCTGGCAGGACACCCCGGCCAGCGACCGCATGGCGGTGGCCGATCTGGCGCTCGACCTCGTCGCCAGCCTGGACGCCACGCGGATGGCGATGGAGCACAGCCGCAACAAGGAGTTCGACCAGCGGCTGAAGCAGGTGCGCAACTCCGTCCACACCATGGTGAAGACCCAGGTGTTGCAGGACGCCGATGCCGGCATCGTCGCCGCCGTCGGCGCGCTGGAGGGCGGCAGCGAAGGACGCGCCCAGCTCGCCCAGGCGGAGAACCACGCCCGTGCGCTGCGCAAATGCGCGACCATCGCCGACACTTTGGGACTGCGCGGCGAGCTGCGGGAGATGACGCAGAGGACCACCGCCTCGCTGACGGAAAAGGCGCAGCAGGCGCTGGCCGGTCCCGCCGGCAGCACCCGCACCGGCTATACCGCCATCCGCATGATCGAACTGATTGCCGGACCGGCCGAAGCGAATAAGATCATGGACGACATCATGAGCGGCGGCCGGCGGTGAGTGTGCCGGCGCCTTTCGGTTCGGAGGAGAGGGCGATGGGATCGGGATACACCGGGTGGGAACTGCCGGCGGACGAGCGCGGGCGCCTGCTGGCCCTGCTTCCGCCCCGCTATGAGAGGCTGGTCGCCGACCATGTGACCCTGACCTTCGACGTCGGGCCGCAGGAGCCGCTGCCCGCCGCCACCGAGGCCGACGTGATCGGCTATGCCGACGACGGCGAGGGGGTGCAGGCGCTGGTCGTCGCCGTCGACGGCGCCAGCGACCGGCCGGACGGATCGACCTACCACATCACCTGGTCGCTGGCGGACGGGCGGCGCCCGGTGGAGTCCAACGACGTCATCCGCGACTATGGCTGGCGTCCGGTGGACCCGGTGACGGTCAGGCTGGTGCCGCGGTATTTCGCGCTGTAGGCCGGAAGCTCACGGCAGCTTACGGAACCTCCGCCACCCCTTCGGCGGCGACGCCGCGCTTCAGGCGCTGTTCGCGGTAGACGATGAACAGGCCGCTGCCGATGATCAGCGCCGCGCCCACCCCCATGCGCGCGGTGGGGGCCGTGCCCCAGACGGCGAGGTCGAGGAGCACCGCCCACAGGATCGACACATACTGGAACGGCACCACCACCGCGGCCGGGCTGAGCTGCAGCGAGCGGTTCATCATGGCGTGGCCGGCCAGCGCGGTGACGCCCAGCAGCCCCAGCAGGATGAAGCCGAGCCAACCCGGCGCCTCCCAGGTCCAGGGCAGCGTCACCCCGCCGATCAGCAGGCCGCCGACCATCTGGTTGCCGACCAGCGTCAGGCTGGAGGCGGAGCGCAGGACGCGGGTGGAGATCACGCCGCTGGAGAAGATGAAGGCGCCGATCAGCGCCACCAGCGACGGCCACAGGTCGAAGCGGCCGGTCGGGTTCAGCACGATGACGACGCCGACGAAGCCGACCAGCACCGCCACCCAGCGGCGCCAGCCGACGCTTTCCCGCAGGACCAGCACCGACAGCGCGGTGACGATCAGCGGCGCCGACATGTAGATGGTCATCACGTCGGCCAGCGGCAGATAACCGACCGCCCAGTAGAAGCAGGCGACATCCACCGTCATCAGCAGCACACGCAGGATGTGCAGCGGCAGCCGGTTCACCGCGAAGACCGCGGCGATGCCCTCGCGCCAGATCATCGGCGCCAGCACCGCCAGCCCGAACAGGCTGCGCACGGCCAGCAGCATGGCGACCGGATGGTCGGCCACCAGCCATTTGCCGAGCGCGTCGTTCAGCGTGAAGAGCGTCATCCCGCCCAGCATCATCAGGATGCCACGGCGGGTGTCGGTCGCGGGGGCCGCGGTCATGGAGGGGTCCGGCAATGGTTGAGGGCGTGGGATCCGCAGGAGCAGGCCGGAGACCTGCGCGGGCAGCGATATTGCTGGAATGGCGGACGAACGCAACCCCCGCCCGGCGGGCAGGAGCGATGCGAAAATTCCATCCGCCAGACTGAAGCCACCAGCGGAGCCGGCGCGGTCAGCGATAGGGCGCCTGTTGAACAGGCAGCCGGTTGGTCTCCTTCATCTCCCGCAGCGACAGGTTCGAGCGGATGCTGGCCACGCCCGGCAGCTTCCGCAGAACCCGGTCGACGAACCCGCTGTAATCGTCGAGATCGCGCGCGACGACGACCAGCAGGAAATCCGCCTCTCCGGTGGTGTTGTGGCAGCTCAGCACGGAGGGGCAGCCCTGGATGATCGCCTCGAACGCGGCGGTCGCCTCCTCGCCATGCTGGGTGCAGACGATCTGCACGAAGGCCATGACGCCGAAGCCGAGCTTGCGGCGGTCGAGAACCGCCTGATAGCCCTTGATCACCCCGCTTTCCTCCAGACGCTTCTGACGCCGCCAGCAGGACGCCTCGCTGAGCGCCAGCTGTTCGGAGAGCCTGGCGTTGGACAGCCGGCCATCCTGTTGCAGCCGGTCGGCAATCGCGGCATCCACTTTATCCAGCGGGTCCATGTCGAAGGACTCCTTCGCTAGCGAGCCATCAGAAGAAAGAACCCTTCATATCTGCGCTTCGACCGATCTTCAATTGAAAGCCAATTTCAGCGGGTCCGTCGTAGACTGCGGGGAGCGTCCAGACGGAGTCCCCCCGATGAAAGCCGTGGTCTACGAGGCATTTTCCGCCCCGCCGCACATCATGACCGTGCCCGATCCGACGCCGGAGCCGCATGGCGTCGTCGTCAAGGTGATGGCGACCGGCGTCTGCCGCAGCGACTGGCATGGCTGGGTCGGCCATGACACCGACATCCAGCTTCCCCATGTTCCCGGCCACGAGTTGGCCGGCATCGTCGAGGCGGTCGGCAGGGACGTGACGAAATGGCAGGTCGGGGACCGGGTGACGGTCCCGTTCGTCGGCGGCTGCGGCGCCTGTCCCGAATGCCATTCCGGCAACCATCAGGTCTGCGACCGGCAGTTCCAGCCCGGCTTCACACATTGGGGGTCGTTTGCCCAGTATGTCGGCCTGCATCAGGCGGACATCAATCTGGTGGGTCTGCCGGAGAGCATGGACTTCACCACGGCGGCGAGCCTCGGCTGCCGCTTCGTCACCTCGTTCCGCGCCGTCATCGACCAGGGCAAGACCTCCGCCGGCCAATGGGTCGCCGTTCACGGCTGCGGCGGCGTCGGCCTGTCGGCGATCATGATCGCCAATGCGGTGGGCGCCAATGTCGTCGCCGTCGACATCTCGGAAGACAAGCTCGCCCTGGCCCGCGCGCTCGGCGCCGTCGCCACGGTGAACGCGTCGGAGGTCGCGGAGGTCGCCGAAGCGGTGATCGAGATCACCCGCGGCGGCGCCCATGTCTCGCTCGACGCGCTGGGCCATCCCACCACCTGCTTCAACTCGATCAGCAACCTGCGCAAGCGGGGCAAGCATGTGCAGGTCGGGCTGATGCTGGCCGAGAACAGCACGCCGGCCATTCCGATGAGCCGCGTCATCGCCAACGAGCTGGAAATCCTTGGCAGCCACGGCATGCAGGCTCACCGCTATGACGCGATGATGGAGATGATGCGGTCCGGCAAGCTGGCGCCGGAGAAGCTGATCGGCCGGACGATCACGCTGGAACAGTCCATCGACGCCCTGATGAGCATGGACAGGTTCGAGGGCACCGGCGTCACCGTGGTGACGGAGTTCTGATGAGGCTGGGAAGCGGGAAAAATCTCAGGTTCCCGCTTCCCGTTCCCTCGCTCAGATCACGCCCTTCTCGCGCAGGGCGGCGATGTCGGCCTCGCCCAGCCCGAGGGCTTCGGCCAGAACCGTGTCGGTGTGCTGGCCCAGCGTCGGCGGGGCGGTGTCGTGGACCAGCGGGGTGCCGCTGTAGCGGATCGGGCTCGCCACCGTCGGCACGCTGCCCTGGGTCGGGTGCGGCAGATCCTGGTGGATGTTGCGGGCCTTGACCTGCGGGTCTTCGAAGACCGCGGCCAGATCGTTGATCGGGCCGCAGGGCACGCCGACCTG
Source organism: Azospirillum sp. 11R-A (assembly GCF_049472615.1). NCBI lineage: Bacteria > Pseudomonadati > Pseudomonadota > Alphaproteobacteria > Rhodospirillales > Azospirillaceae > Azospirillum > Azospirillum sp. 11R-A. Next base: position 82,954 of record NZ_JBCEBL010000011.1, read on the forward strand.
CTCCAGCGCGCCCAGCCAGTCCTGGCTGTCGCGGGTGCGGATCAGTTCCTCCAGCAGGGCCACCAGTTCCTTGCGGTTGGCGACGCGGGCCGGGTTGGTGGCGTAGCGTTCGTCCTTTGCCAGCTCGGGGCGGCCGGCGACCGTGCAGAACTTGGCGAACTGGCCGTCGTTGCCGACCGCCAGGATGATGTAGCCGTCGCGGGTGGCGAAGGCCTGATAGGGCACGATGTTAGGATGGGCGTTGCCGAGACGCTGCGGCGCCTTGCCGCCGACCAAGCAGTTCATCGCCTGGTTCGCCAGAACCGCCACCTGCACGTCGAGCAGGGCCAGATCGACCTGCTGGCCCTCGCCGGTGCGGTCGCGGTGGGCCAGCGCGCCCATGATGCCGATGGTGGCGTAGAGGCCGGTAAAGATGTCGGTCACCGCGACGCCGACCTTGACCGGCCCGGCGCCCGGCTCGCCGTCGGGCTGGCCGGTGATGCTCATCAGCCCGCCCATGCCCTGGATCATGAAGTCGTAGCCGGCCCGGTTGCGGTACGGCCCGGTCTGGCCGAAGCCGGTGATCGAGCAATAGACCAGCCGCGGGTTGACCGCCTTCAGGCTGTCATAGTCGAGGCCGTACTTGACCAGCCCGCCGACCTTGAAATTCTCAATGACGACGTCGGCCTGGGCGGCGAGCATGCGGACAAGCTCCTGCCCTTCCGGCCGTTCGAAATCGATGGTGATCGACCGCTTGCCGCGGTTGGTCGACAGGAAATAGGCAGACTGGTCGCCGGCCCAGGGCGGGCCCCAGGCGCGGGTATCGTCGCCGGCACCCGGCCGTTCCACCTTGATCACGTCGGCGCCGAGATCGGCCAGCGTCTGCGCCGACCACGGCCCGGCCAGCACGCGCGACAGCTCCAGCACCCGGATGTGCGACAAGGGTCCGGCCAAGGTGTCTTCCTCCTGTTGGTGTTGTTGCCCTCTCCCGCCCCGGGAGAGGGAGGGACCCGCCGAAGGCGGGAGGGTGAGGGGGGATCCAGACATGGATTCAAATCCTTGGATCACCCCTCACCCTTCCCAAGCTTCGCTTGGGCCCCTTCCCTCTCCCGGGGTGGGAGAGGGAGTCCTATTACGCCGACACCAGTTCTTCCAGCGAGCGCTCGATGATGTCCAGGCCTTCATCGACCAGGGCATCGGAGGCGGTCAGCGGGACCAGGATGCGGATGACGTTGGCGTAGGTGCCGCAGGACAGCAGGATCAGGCCCTTTTCCGCCGCCTTGGCGACCAGCGCCTTGGTCAGGTCGGCGGCCGGCTCCTTGGTCTCGCGGTCGGTCACCAGCTCCATGGCGACCATGGCGCCCAGGTTGCGGACGTCGCCGATCACCGACAGGCTGTTGCGCTGGGCCATGGTGCGGAAGCGGCCGGCGATGCGCTCGCCCAGCTGCTCGCTGCGCTCGACCAGCTTCTCTTCCTCGATGACGTTGATGACGGCCAGCGCCGCGGTGGTCGCCAGCGGGCTGCCGGCATAGGTGCCGCCCAGGCCGCCGGGGATCGGGGCATCCATCAGCGCCGCCTTGCCGGTCAGCGCCGACAGCGGGAAGCCGCCGGCCAGGCTCTTCGCCATGGTGACGAGGTCCGGCTCGATCCCGGCATGCTCGAAGGCGAACATCTTGCCGGTGCGGGCGAAGCCGGTCTGGATCTCGTCGACGATCATGACGATGCCGTGCTTGTCGCAGACCGCGCGCAGCGACTGGAGGAAGGACGGGCTGGCGATGTTGAAGCCGCCCTCGCCCTGCACCGGCTCGATGATGATCGCGGCGACGCGGGCCGGATCGACGTCGGACTTGAACAGATTGTCCAGCGCCTTCAGGCTCTCCGCCTCGCTGATGCCGCGGTAGGCGTTGGGGAACGGCACGTGGAAGATTTCGGCCGGGAACGGGCCGAAGCCGACCTTGTAGGGCACGACCTTGCCGGTCAGGCCCATGGTCAGCAGCGTGCGGCCGTGGAAGCCGCCGGAGAAGGCGACCACGCCCGGCCGGCCGGTGGCGGCGCGGGCGACCTTGACGGCGTTCTCGACCGCCTCGGCACCGGTGGTGAAGAAAGCGGTCTTCTTCGGCGTCGGGCCGGGGACCAGCGCGTTCAGCTTCTCCGCCAGCTCGACGAAGCTGTCATAGGGCGTGACCATCGCGCAGGTGTGGGTGAAACGCTCCAGTTGCGCCTTCACCGCCTCCATCACCTTCGGGTGGCGGTGGCCGGTGTTCAGCACGGCGATGCCGCCGGCGAAGTCGATGAAGCGCTTGCCCTCGACATCCCACATCTCGGCATTCTCGGCGCGGTCGATGTAGAAGGGCATGCCGGCGGAGATGCCACGGGAGACGGCGGCCTCGCGACGGGCGACGAAGGACTGGTTGGTGGTCATGGTCTGTGTTCCTTTGTCTTTTCCCTTGGGGGGATCAGGCGCCGAGGCCGACGCAGAGATATTTGACTTCCATGAAATCATCGAGGCCGTACTTGGAGCCTTCGCGGCCGATGCCGGACTCCTTGACGCCGCCGAAGGGAGCCACCTCGGTGGAGATGATGCCCTCGTTGATGCCGACGATGCCGTATTCCAGCTTTTCCGCCACGCGCCAGACGCGGCCGATGTCGCGGCTGTAGAAATAGGCGGCAAGCCCGAACTCGGTGTCGTTCGCCATGCGGATGGCGTCCTCTTCCGTCTCGAACTTGAACAGCGGGGCGACCGGTCCGAAGATCTCCTCGCGGGCGACGCGCATCTCGGTGGTGATGCCGGTCAGGATGGTCGGCTCGAAGAAGGTGCCGCCCAGCGCATGGCGCTTGCCGCCGAGAGCGACGGTGGCGCCCTTCTCCAGCGCATCGCCCATCAGCTCTTCCACCTTGGCGATGGCGTCGGCGTTGATCAGCGGACCCTGGGTGACGCCGGCCTCGGTGCCGTCGCCGACCTTCAGCGCCTTGACGGCCTCGGCCAGCTTGGCGGCGAAGGCGTCATAGACGCCGGCCTGGACCAGCAGGCGGTTGGCGCAGACGCAGGTCTGGCCGGCATTGCGGTACTTCGACGCCATGGCGCCCTTGACCGCCTCGTCCAGGTCGGCGTCGTCGAAGACGATGAAGGGGGCGTTGCCGCCCAGCTCCAGCGACACCTTCTTGACCGTGCTGGCGGCCTGCCGCATCAGCAGCTTGCCCACTTCGGTCGAGCCGGTGAAGCTGACCTTGCGGACGATCGGGCTGTGGGTCAGCTCGTTGCCGATGGCGGCCGGCTCGCTGCCCATGACGATGTTGAAGACGCCGGCCGGGAAGCCGGCGCGCTCGGCCAGCTCGGCCAGCGCCAGCGCCGACAGCGGGGTGTCCTCGGCCGGCTTGACCACCACGGTGCAGCCGGCGGCCAGCGCCGGAGCCACCTTGCGGGTGATCATGGCGTTCGGGAAGTTCCACGGCGTGATCGCCGCGACGACGCCGATGGCCTCCTTCAGCACGACGATGCGCTTGTTGGCGGCGAAGCTGGGGATCACGTCGCCGTAGGCGCGCTTGCCCTCTTCCGCGAACCACTCGATGAAGGACGCGCCATAGACGACCTCACCGCGCGATTCGGTCAGCGGCTTGCCCTGCTCGGCGGTCATCAGCTGGGCCAGATCCTCCTGCGCCGCGATGATCAGCTCGTACCAGCGGCGCATGATGGCCGCGCGCTCCTTGGCGGTCTTGGCCTTCCAGCCCGGCAGGGCGGCGTTGGCGGCGTCGATGGCCTCGCGCGTCTCGGCCGCGCCCATGTCGGACACTTCGGCGATGACGGCGCCGGTGGCGGGGTTGGTGACCGGGAAGCTCTTCCCGGAGTCGGCCGCGCGCCACGCACCGTTCACGTAGCCCTTGGTTCGGAGAAGGCCCTGGTCGTTCAGCGACAGCATGTTCGATCCGCCCTGGATGAAGGAATATGGAACCGGCCGGCCACACCCGGCGAAAACTTCCTTGGCAATCAAGGATTTCCTGCGCGGGGGCCTGGACCTTGGACAGAAGCCTACCATGTTTAATAAATTAAACAACCCCTGTTTAACTGTTCATATTCTGATGACGGGGTTGCGCGGATGGGCTATTGCCTTAATGGAAGTGGAGCAGGAGTCCGGTGATGGAATTCGACGTCGGCGCCAGGTTGAAGCAGATCCGCGAACAGCATGGGCTGTCGCAGCGGGCGCTCGCCCAGCTTGCCGGAGTGACCAACGGCACGATCTCCCTGATCGAGCAGAACCGCAGCAGCCCGTCCGTGTCGTCGCTGCGCAAGGTGCTTCAGGGCATCCCGATGACCCTGGCCGAATTCTTCTCCTCCGATGACCTGCCGCCGCCCGAGCAGATCTTCTTCAAGGGCGACGAGCTGATCGAACTGGCCGGCGAGCTGAAGGGCACGGTCGGCCAGGTTTCCTTCCGTCAGGTCGGCGACCTGCGCAGCCGCAACCTGCAAATCCTCCACGAACGCTACGCCCCCGGCGCCGACACCGGCCGCACCATGCTCCAGCACGAGGGAGAGGAAGGCGGTATCGTCATCAAGGGCCAGATCGAACTGACGGTGGGTGACCGCAAGCAGCTTCTCGGCCCCGGCGACGCCTATTTCTTCGACAGTCGCGTCAGCCACCGCTTCCGCAACATCGGCGAGGTGGAGTGCGAGGTGATCAGCGCCTGCACCCCGCCCTATCTGTGAGCGGGACCGGGGAGGAGCGTACCCCCCTCCCCGTCGGACACTCCCCTACTCCGCCTTCCCTTTCAGCCGCTCGTTGCGCCGGCGCAGGATTTCCAGCGTCGACAGCATGCAGACCGAGATCACCGTCAGCACCACCGCCACTGCGGTGATGGTCGGGCTGATGTTCTCGCGGATGCCGCTGAACATCTCACGCGGCAGCGTGCGCTGCTCCGGCCCGGCGAGGAACAGCACCGTCACCACCTCGTCGAAGCTGGTGGCGAAGGCGAACAGGGCACCCGACGCCAGGCCCGGCAGGATCAGCGGCAGGATCACCTTGCGGAAGGTCAGCAGCGGCGGCGCGCCCAGCGAGGCGGCGGCCTTCGCCAGCGTCATGTCGAAGCTCTGCAGGGTCGCCGACACGGTGATGACGACGAAGGGGGTCGCCAGCGCGGTGTGGACCAGGATCAGGCCGAGATAGTTGCCGGTCAGACCCAGCGGCGCGAAGAAGAAATAGACGCCGACCGCGGTGATGACGACCGGGACCACCATCGGCGATAGCACGACGGCCAGCACCAGCGGCTTCCACTTGCTCTTCCACTGGGCCAGCCCCAGCGAGGCCAGCGTGCCCAGCGCCATCGACAGCATGGACGAGGCCACGCCGATGATGACGCTGTTCTTCAGCGCGTTCATCCAGCGCGCGGATCCCAGGAAATCCTCGTACCAGCGCAGCGACAGGCCGGGCAGCGGATAGGTCAGGTAGGTGCTGGAGCTGAAGGAGAGCGGCACGATCGCCAGGATCGGCGCCATCAGGAAGATGAACACCAGCGTGGAGGCGACGACCGTCGCCATCCAGGCGAAACGCTGGCTGGCGGTCTGGGGGGAATGGTTCGCGCTCAATTCTTCAGACCTCCCGTCGTCTGGCGGCCGAGCGCCAGCTTGCCGTAGACCAGCGCCAGCACCAGCGTGGAGAGCAGCAGAACCGCACCCAGCGCCGAGGCGAGGCCCCAGTTGACCGTTTCCGTGGTGTAGAAGGCGATGAAGGACGAAATCATCTGGTCGGCGGCCCCGCCGACCAGCGCCGGCGTGATGTAGTAGCCGATGGCCAGGATGAAGACGAGCAGGCAGCCGGCGCCGATGCCCGGAATGGTCTGCGGCAGGTAGATGCGCATGAAGGCGGTCGCCGGCGGGGCGCCCAGCGAGGCGGCGGCGCGCATGTAGGCCGGCGAGATGCCGCGCATGACGCTGTAGAGCGGCAGGATCATGAAGGGCAGCAGCACATGGGTCATCGCCATGTAGACGCCGAAGCGGTTGTAGATCAGCCGCATCGGCTCGTCGATCACGCCCAGCCATTGCAGCGAGCCGTTGACGATGCCCTCGCTCTGCAGGATCACGATCCAGGCGCAGGTGCGCACCAAGAGCGAGGTCCAGAAGGGCAGCAGCACGAAGATCATCAGCAGGTTCGACCGGCCGGTCGGCAGGTTCGCCAGCAGATAGGCGACCGGGAAGCCGAGGATCAGGCAGAGCGCCGTGACGCCGAAGCCGATGGTGAAGGTGCGGATGAAGACGTCGCGGTAGATCGCCTGATCCGGCGGGGCGGCCACGATGGCGCCGTCGGCGTTGCGGGTCAGGTCGACGGCGGCCAGCAGGTAATAGCTGGTGACCGGGCCGCTGGCGCTCTTGATCGCCGTCCAGCTCTCGCGCTCGCCCCAGGCGGGCGAAAGGCCGATCATCGTCTCCTTCGCGGTGCCGGGAGCGGGCTGCTCCTTCAGCTTGCGCGCGGTGGAGAGCAGCGTCGTGCGGTAGCCGTTGACGATGTAGTTCAGCCGCTTGGCCGCGACGGCCAGCGTTCCGGCCTCGCGCGCGGTGCGCATGTCGGCGGCGAGTGCGGCGAAGGCGGCCTCGTCGGGCAGGCCCTGGCCGTTCCAATGCTCCAGCGCCGCGACGGTCTGCGGCATCACCTGCGGCACCTCCCAGTCGTCGGCCGACTTCCAGATCATGCCGGCGAGCGGCACGACGAAGGTGAACAGCAGGAAGGCCAGCAGCGGCAGCACCAGACCCAGCGCACGGAACTGCCGGGCCCGCTCGGCCCGTTTCAATCGACGCTTCAACGGCACGTCGGCGCCGGCAACGAATGCGGCTGTCATCGGCATTGTCCTGTTGGAAAGACGCAGGTGCATAAAGCCCCGAAACCCGGGACCATCCCCTCTCCCCCCGGGGAGAGGGTCAGGGTGAGGAGGACGCATGGCGTCCGGTCACCGGAGGGCGGGCAGTGATCCGCCAAAAACTTAAGTTGGAGAGGCGCTTCACAGCCCGATGCGTGCCGCTGCGCATCCCCCTCCCCCGACCCTCTCCCGGGTGGGAGAGGGGGTAAAGGGCGAGTTACAACAAACTACTTACTTCGCCGCCCACTTGTTGAAGCGCTCGGTCAGGCGGTCGATGTTCTCCAGCCAGAAGTCGGTGTTGATCTCCACCGCGCTCTTCATGTTGTCCGGCGCGGTCGGCAGGTCGGCCAGGACCGCCTTCTGCAGCAGCGCCGGGGCTTTCTTGTTCGACGTGCCATAGGCGATGCCTTCGGACAGCTTGGCCTGGTTCTCCGGCTTGCCGACGAAGCTCAGGAACTTGTAGGCGGCATCGACGTTCGGGCTGCCCTTCAGGATGACCCAGCTGTCGACGGTGTAGAGCGCACCGTTCCACACCATGCCGAAGTTCTTCTTTTCCTTCTTGTTGGCGGCGTCGATGCGGCCGTTGTAGACCGAGGTCATCGCCACTTCGCCCGAAGCCAGCAGCTGCGGCGGCTGGGCGCCGGCCTTCCACCAGACGATGTCGTTCTTGATGGTGTCGAGCTTCTTGAAGGCGCGGTCTATGCCGGCCTCGGTGCCCAGAACCTTGTAGACGTCGGCAGGCGCCACGCCGTCGGCCATCAGCGCGATTTCCAGCGTGGTCTTGGCGCCCTGGCGCAGGCCGCGCTTGCCCGGATACTTCTTGGTGTCGAAGAAATCGGCCCAGCTCTTCGGCGCGTCCTTCAGCTTGTCCTTGTCGTAGCCCAGGACGAAGTCATAGACGATGGCGCCGACGCCGCAGGCGTTGACCGTCGACGGCAGATAGGCATCCTCGCCGCCGATCTTGGAGAAGTTCATCTTCTCGTACAGGCCCTCGTCGCAGCCGAGCGCCAGCTCCTCGCTCTCGACCTGGACCACGTCCCAGGTCGAGGCGCCGCCCTGGACCTTGGCGCGCAGGACGCCGACGCCGCCGTCCCAGGACTCGTCGTTCATCGCCGTGCCGGTGGCCTTGAACGGCTCGAAATACACCTTCTTCTGGACGTCCTGATAGGCGCCGCCCCACGACACGACGGTGAGGTCGCGGGCGCTGGCCGCCGATGACAGGGCCGTGAGGGCGGTGAAGGTCGCAGCGAAACCGAGAGCCACCTTAATCTTCGACATGATCCCCGTCCTTATTCGTCGTGGTTGTTGTTGCTGGAAGGCACCCTGGTGCCGAGGAACCACGTCCTCAGACCGGATCGAGCGCCCGGCAGTCCTCCGGGCGGAAAGCGATGTAGACGTCCTGGCCCGGCACCAGGCCGGCATAGGAGCCGGCCGGCAGCTTGACCATGAATTCCGGGTTGGCCGGGGTGCTCAGCACCGCCAGCGTGTGGTCGCCGAGATAGATCAGGTCGGTCAGCGTCGCCGGCAGCCGGTTCATCGTGCTGTCGCCGCTGTCGCCGGTCTCGATGGCCACGCGTTCCGGGCGGAGCGACAGCGAGGTGCGGTTGCCGGCGCCGCCGATGTTCACCGCCTGCGCCACCACCGAACCGCCGGCATCCAGCGCGACCCGCGCCCAGCCCTGTTCGATATTTTCGACAACGCCGCTCAGAACATTGTTCTCGCCGATGAAGTTGGCGACGAAGCTGTTCACCGGCCGCTCATACAGCGCATCCGGCCGGTCGATCTGCTGGACGATGCCGTCGTTGAAGACCGCGATGCGGTCGGACATCGTCAGCGCCTCCCCCTGGTCGTGGGTGACGTAGACGACGGTCAGGCCCATCGTCTCGTGCAGCCGCTTGATCTCCAGCTGCATATGCTCGCGCAGGCGCTTGTCGAGCGCGCCCAGCGGCTCGTCCATCAGCACCAGCGCCGGGTTGAAGACCAGGGCGCGGGCGAGCGCCACGCGCTGCTGCTGGCCGCCCGACAGCTGGCCGGGACGGCGGCCGGCGAGGTTGCCGAGCTTGATCATGTCGAGCGCGGCCCGGACCCGGTCCCTGGTTTCCGCCTTGGAAACGCCGCGCACCGACAGCGGGAAGGCGACGTTTTCCTCGATGGTCAGGTGGGGGAACAGGGCGTAGTTCTGGAAGACCATGCCGATGTCGCGCTTGTGCGGCGGAACGTTCTTGATCGGCCGGTCGCCGATGAAGATGTCGCCATGGGTCGGCACCTCGAACCCGGCCAGCATCATCAGCGTGGTGGTCTTGCCCGACCCCGACGGCCCCAGCAGCGTCAGGAATTCGCCCTTGCGGATGTCGAGATCGAGGCTTTTCACCACGAGATGCTCGCCATCGTAGGTCTTCTGCACCCCGGTGAAGCGCACCAGGGTATCTGTCGTCGCGATCATCCCGCCGTCCATCCGTCCGCTCCCGTCACAGGCGACCTGCGGCCGGGTACGCCACCCCGGCCCGGTCCGTCTTTCTGGCCCTGACGGTAACACGCGTTTAAGAAAATAGACAAGAGGAATGACTATGTCTTGATCAATTCAACAGTCTGCCGAATTTTTGTGCAAATGCGAAGGCGATGCCCACACTTAGACCGTCAGTGTGCTCCATCCGCGTGCGATTGAGAAGACCGATGATCGAGATAGCGGACATACGGCGGCATGAAAATCGGTGTTTGCCATGAAGGCCGGGGCGAATCGCCGCAGGCGATCCGCCCCTGATTCACATCTTTGCCCGAAAACACCGACCGATGGCCGGCGCCTTCGGGCCCCGCGGTCAGCGCTCCAGACTTATTTCTGCTGCGCCGCCTGGCTGTAGACGAAGCTGTCGAAGCCGTTCTCGGCGACGCGGAACCACAGGCGCTCCTGCTCCAGGAACGGCTTCCAGCCGTCATAGACCTTCTTGAAGCGGGGATTGCTGGCGGCCAGCTTTTCGTAGAATTCGAACGCCGCCTTCTCGCAGGCCTGCATCATGTCGCGCGGGAAGGGACGCAGCACGGCGCCGGCGCCGACCAGACGCTTCAGCGCGGAGGCATTCAGCGTGTCGTACTTGGCGATCATCCAGCTGTTGGCCTCCCAGCAGGCCTGCTCCAGGATGGTCTGGTAGGATTTCGGCAGGGATTCCCAGGCCTGCATGTTGAACATCAGCGGGATCTGGGCCGAACCCTCCCACCAGCCGGGGTAGTAGTAGTATTTGGCGACCTTGTGGAAGCCGAGCTTCTCGTCGTCGTAGGGACCGACGAATTCCGCCGCGTCGATGGTGCCGCGTTCCAGCGCCGGATAGATGTCGCCGCCGCCGAGCTGCTGGGGCACGAGGCCGAAGGGCGTCAGGATCTGGCCGACCAGACCGCCGATGCGCATCTTCAGGCCCTTCAGGTCGTCCAGGCTCTTGATCTCCTTGCGGAACCAGCCGCCCATCTGGGCGCCGGTGTTGCCGGCGGGGATGTGGTGGATGTTGTAGTCCTTGAACACCTCCCGCATCAGCTCCAGCCCGCCGCCATGCATCATCCAGGCGATGTGCTGGCGGGTGTTCAGGCCGAACGGCATGGCGGTGTCGAAGCAGAAGGTCGGATCCTTGCCGACATAGAAATAGGCCGCCGACTGGCCGCACTCGACCGTGCCGTTCTGCACCGCGTCCAGCACCTGCAACGCCGGGACGATCTCGCCGGCCGCGAAGGTGCGGATCTGGAACTTGCCGTCGGTGGCGTCGGACACCCGTTTGGCGATGAATTCGGCCGCGCCATAGATGGTGTCGAGGCTCTTGGGATAGCTCGACGCCATGCGCCACTTGATCTCGGGCTGGGAGGACTGCGCGATGGCCGGAGCCGCGACGGTCCCGGCGGTCCCAGCGGCGGCAAGGCCGACGCCGGCGCTGGTGAGAAACGCACGCCGTTTCATGATGAGGACTCTTCCCGATCTTATGGTTCGTTGGGCCGACATGATAGCGCAACCAACCCTCCGGGGAATCCCCCATTGACGGGGCGACGGCGCCGGGAGGAAGATTCTTGCGGCGGAAACGAAAAATCCAGCCTCATTGGGCTGGATTTTCGGCGACGCAGCATTATTTGTTGTTTCTATCGCCTTTCAGGCGTTTCCTCCCTAAACTCGGGCCGCGGCTGTATTGCTAGCGGCCTTTTCCTTTTTACGCAATATGCTGAAAGTCAGCTTTGCGAACTTTTTTGATCGCCATGCGCTCGAAACGGGTCCGCAGCACGACCCGACACGTCCGCAGATTGCACAGTAAAGTCATGGTTCCGCTTGACCCTTTATAAAGGGCTGGGATGATAGAGCGTCTTCACAGACCGTTCCTTATCCGGCCTGGGCCGAGATCGCCCGAAAGGATCATGCCACGATGACGGCCATCGGACAGCCGAGCGGCAGCACTGCCGGAAAGAGCAGCATGCCGGCCCGCAAGCCGGGCCGGGCCTTCGGGTTGCGGGCGACCGTCGCGGTCACCGTCGCCGTTCTGCTGCTCGGCTCGACACTGGTGAAGGGGCTGGTGGTCGGCAACGGTGCGGCGGATGCGCTGGCGAAGGAGGTCGGCAACTCGATGACCGGGCTGGCGCAATCGCTGGCGCGGCAGCTCGATTCGACCATGTGGGCACGCGCCAACCAGATTGCCGCGCTGTCGCGCATCGAGGCACTGAAAGACCCGGCGGTGGCGCAATCGACCATCGACGAGTTGAAGCGCCGCGATCCGACCATCGCCTGGATCGGCATGACCGATGTGAACGGACGGGTGGTCGCCGCGTCCAACGGGCTGCTGATGGGGGCCGACATCTCCACCCGGCCGGTTCACCAGGAAGGCATGAAGGGGCTCTATGTCGGCGACGTCCACGAGGCGGTGGCGCTGCGCGGCAAGGTGCCCTACCTGGAAGGCGAGACGCCGAAATTCGTCGATGTGTCCGCCCCGCTGCAAAAGGCGGACGGCAGCATGGTGGGGGTGCTGGCGACCCATTACAGCTGGGAATGGGCGCATGCCCTTATCCGGCAGCTGGTCGAGCCGCTCGCCGACCACAAGGGACTGACGCTCTACATCCTGTCGGCCGACGGCACCGTACTGATCGGCCCCGATTCGGCCGTCGGGAAGCCTCTCCCCGTGCCGACGTTGAATTCCAAGGCGCGCGACGGCTGGCGTAGCGAGGTCTGGCCCGACGGCATCACCTATGTCACCGGTGTCGCCCATGGCAAGGGGCTGCACGATTACGCCGGGCTGGGCTGGACCGTCGTCGCCAGCCAGCCGGCCGACATCGTCAATGCCGAGACCGACCGTTTGCGGACGATGATCGTCGGGGTGGGCGCGCTGCTGGCCCTGCTGTTCAGCGGACTCGGCTGGATCGCCGCCGGCCGCATCGCCCGTCCGCTGGGCGCCATCGCCGATGCCGCCGAACAGATCGGCAAGGGCGAGCGCGGCGTCGCCATCCCCGACGTCGGCGGTGCGGCGGAGATCCGCCGGCTGTCGGCATCGCTGCGCGAGATGATCGACAGCCTGACCAACAAGGACGCCGCGCTGATGCGGCTGGAGGACATCGCCTACGAGGACCGGCTGACGGCGCTGCCGAACCGGCGCTATTTCGAGCAGTATGTCGAGGCCTCCACCGGCACGGGCGGCGGCTCGGCAACGGTGATGTACATCGATCTCGACGGCTTCAAGCCGGTGAACGACCGTCTGGGCCACGATGCCGGCGATGTCGTGCTGCGCCAGATCGGCGGCCGGCTGGCCAGCATCTTCCGCGACGACGACGTGGTCGCCCGGCTGGGCGGCGACGAGTTCGCCGCCGTGCTTCCCCGCCGCGCCGACCGCCCGGCCCCGGACACCGCGGAACTGGCCGCCCGGATCATCGCCGCAGTGAACGAGCCGGTGTCGTTCAACGGCGAGCGGATCAGGGTCGGCTGTTCCATCGGCATCGCCTCCTGGCCGGATGACGACAGCGACATGGCGACGGTCATGCGCCACGCCGACGCCGCGCTTTACAAGGCCAAGCGCGACGGGCGCAACCGTGCGGTGCGTTGGATGCGGTCGGTGATGGCGACGGAGGGTTAGATCGGATCGCGTAAAATCGGAATCGATTTGAAGCGTGAATCCGATCGCCAAACATGCGGCTATAGCGTCCTGCGTTTCTTATTAAACGCAGGACGCTATAGCCGGCGTTCAGCGCCCCTCCAGCCCCCGCACCATCCCGTTCATGAAGCCCAGCTTCTCGATCACCGCGGGCGACAGGATGAAGGGGTAGAGGTCGGGCTGGCCCATGCTGCGGTTCAGGCTGTTCACCGCATAGGTCAGCGGCAGCCAGGGTTCGATCAGATCCTCGATCCGCCGGGCCTTGTGCGGGTTGAAGTCGACCTCCGCCTCCAGTTCGGCCCCCTCGGTGATGCGCGGCCGGATCTTCAGGCCGAAGGCGCGGGCGGTCTCCAGCGTGTCGACGATGTGCAGGAAGTGCGCCCAGGTCTCGGCGAAATCCTCCCACGGGTGGGCGGTGGCGTAGGTGCTGACGAAGTTGGCCTGCCAGTCGGCCGGCGCACCGTTGGCGTAATGGCGCTTCAGCGCCTCGCCGTAATCCTCCCGCTCGTCGCCGAACAGGGCGCGGAACCGCTCCAGCAGGGCCGGGTCGTCGCGCACCAGACGGTCCCAGATGTAATGGCCGATCTCGTGCCGGAAATGGCCGAGCAGCGTGCGGTAGGGCTCGCCCATGTCGGTGCGGCGCTTCTCGCGCTCGGCATCGTCGGCCTCGGCGACGTTGATGGTGATCAGGCCGTTGGCATGGCCGGTCAGCACCGGCGTCACCGTGCCGTCGGGGGCCACCGTGTCGGTCAGGAAGTCGAAGGCCAGCCCTTCCTCCGGATTCTCGATCCGGGTCTGCAAGGGCAGCTTCAGGTTGGTCAGAGTGTAGAACAGGTGATGCTTGGCCAGTTCCAGCTTGCGCCAGCGCGTCAGATTGTCGGTGTCGGACAGGTCGGGGATGATGTGGTTGTGCCGGCAGGCGGCGCAGTGGGTGTCGGCCGAATCGGCCGGCAGCATCCAGTTGCAGGCGTCCAGTTCGGCATTCGCGCAGAATTTATAGAGCGGTTCGCTGGTGGCGAGCGCGCTCCACACCCCGTCATGGTCGGTGGGGTCGATGGCGGACAGGGTTCCCACATCCGGCAGATAGCCGAGCCGGTAGCCGCAGCGCTCGCACAGCGTGTTCTCGAAGTAGAGAGGCTGGTGGCAGTTCTGGCATTCGTAGAGTTTCATGGCAGGCGATCCGGGGTCCGGGAGGCCCCCTCTCCCTTGCGGGGAGAGGGGGGAAACAAGGCGATGGGTCAGTTGGACGTCTTCGCAAGGGTTTCGGCCGTCGCCGGTGCGGGCTCCGCAACCGCTTCGGCCTCGGCCGGCTCCTTCGTCTTCCCAGCCTCCACGGTCTCCGCCGGGGTCTCCGCCGGCTTCGCCGTCTCGGCGCTTTCCTCGCCGAAGGACAGGGTCGGGCTCTCGGCGACGTTGCGCAGGGCGCGGGCGGCGCGACGCAGCGCGAAGGAGGTCTTGCCGTCCGGCTCCAGCGCCAGCAGCAGCAGCGAACGGCCGGTCACCATATAGCCCTCGCCGGTGTTGACGCGCGGCACCTCGTCCGGGTCGGGCAGGTTGGTGTCGAGCAGGCAGCGCCAGACGCTGCCGCCGGTCACTTCCGGCAGGGTGAACTCCACCACGTCATGGTGGGAGTTGATGACCAGCAGCAGGGTGGCGTCCATCGCCGGGCGCTTGATGCCGCTGGCCTGGGCGCGGCCATCCAGCAGCATGCCGAGGCAACGGGCGTTGCCGTCGTGCCAATGGCCCTCCTCCATCTCGTCGCCGGCGGGGGTCAGCCAGGTGACGTCCTTCACGTCGAACTCGGCATTGTACTCGCCCGACAGGAAACGGCCGCGGCGCAGCATGGGGAAGGACTGGCGGATCGCGATGACGCGGCGGACGAACTCGATCAGCGACTGGCCGTCCTCGTCGACGTCGTCCCAGTTCAGCCAGGCCGTCTCGTTGTCCTGGCAGTAGGCGTTGTTGTTGCCGTGCTGGGTGTTGCCGAGCTCGTCGCCGGCCAGCAGCATCGGCGAGCCCTGCGACAGCAGCAGCGTCGCCAGCAGGTTGCGCTTCTGCCGTTCGCGCAGCGACCTGATCTCCGGATCGTCGGTCGGCCCCTCCGCCCCATGGTTCCAGGACAGGTTGTGGGAATGGCCGTCGTTGTTGCCCTCGCCATTCGCCTCGTTGTGCTTGTCGTTGTAGGAGACGAGGTCGTTCAGCGTGTAGCCGTCATGGGCGGTGATGAAGTTGACGCTGGCCCAGGGCTTGCGGCCGCGCTTGTTGAAGACGTCGCCCGAACCGCAGAGCCGCGGCGCCACCTCCGGCAGCTTGCCCTCGTCGCCCTTCCAGAAGGCGCGGACGGTGTCGCGGAACTTGTCGTTCCACTCCGCCCAGCCCGGCGGGAAGTTGCCGACCTGATAACCGCCGGGGCCGCAGTCCCACGGCTCGGCGATCAGCTTGACGCTGTTGAGGATCGGGTCCTGCAAACAGCTGTCGAGGAAGCCGCCGCCCTCGTCGAAGCCGTAGGGCTCGCGGCCGAGAATGGTGGCGAGGTCGAAGCGGAAGCCGTCGACATGCATTTCCGTCGCCCAGTAGCGCAGGCTGTCGGTCACCATCTGCAACACGCGCGGGTGGCTGAGATTGACGGTGTTCCCGGTTCCCGTCTCGTTGATGTAGTAGCGTTTCTGGTCCGGAAGCAGGCGGTAGTAGGAGGCGTTGTCGATGCCCTTGAACGACAGGGTGGGACCGCGCTCGTTCCCCTCGGCCGTGTGGTTGTAGACGACGTCGAGGATCACCTCCAGCCCGGCATTGTGGAGATGGGCGACCATCTCCTTGAATTCCTTGATCGTGTTGCCCGACGCGGCATAGCGCGGCTCCGGCGCGAAGAAGCCGATGGAGTTGTAGCCCCAGTAGTTGGCGAGCCCCTTGTCGACCAGATGCTGGTCCTGGACGAAGGCATGGACCGGCAGCAGCTCCACCGCGGTGACGCCGAGCGACTTGATGTAGTCGACGACCTCCTTCACCGCCATGCCGCCATAGGTGCCGCGCAGGCTGTCGGGCACCGCCGGATGCAGCTTGGTGAAGCCCTTCACATGGGTTTCGTAGAAGATGGTGCGGTCCCAGGCGGTGCCGGGCTTGAGGTCGCGGCCCCAGGTGAAGGCGGGGTCGATCACCTTGCACTTGGGCATGAAGGGCGCGCTGTCGCGCTCGTCGAAGGTCAGGTCGTCGCCCGACTCCATGACATAGCCGAAATGGGCCGGGTTCCAGCGGATCTCGCCGACCAGCTCCTTGGCATAGGGGTCCAGCAGCAGCTTGTTCGCATTGAAGCGGTGGCCGTTCTCCGGCTCGTAGGGGCCATGCACGCGGTAGCCGTAGAGCAGGCCGGGGCGGGCGTCGGGCAGATAGCCGTGCCAGATCTCGTTGGTGAATTCGGGAAGCTCAATGCGCTCGAGTTCCTCCTCGCCGCTTTCATCGAACAGACACAGTTCGACCTTGGTGGCGTTCGCGGAAAACAAGGCGAAGTTGACACCCAGCCCGTCCCATGTCGCGCCCAGCGGAAAGGGCAATCCTTCACCGAGCCGTGTCGCCTGTTTCAGGATGTTTGCCATGGTCGCCCGTTTCTCCGCCTGGATCGAAAGTCATTGTCCGGTCCTCCTGGACAGTGAGGAGAACGAACCGAGCCTTCAACCCGGCCGATGGGCGCTTGTTCCTCCCGCCTCAGTCATCTCTTCGGGATAGAACGGATTCCGTGCCCGGCGGCAGAGTGCGGCGCAGCAAGGCCGCCAGATCGCGCAGGCCGCGGTCGCGCGGATCGCTCGCCCGCCAGACCAGACCGATGACGCGGCCGGGTGGCCGCCCCCCTGCGGATGCCCCGTCGAAGGGGCGGTAGTCGACCAGTCCGCCGACAGTGGCGGTCCGTCCCTCATCCCCCCTGGTCGCCAGCAACGGCATCAGCGTACAGCCCGCCCCGGCCGCCACCATGTGGCGCAGGGTTTCCAGCCCGGTCGCATGCACGCCGCCGCCCCGCGCGCTGAGACCGCAGGCGGCCAGCGCCTGATCGCGCAGGCAATGCCCCTCCTCCAGCAGCAGCAGCTCCGCCGGATCGAGATCGCCCAGCGACAGGTGGGGGGCCCCGCACAGGCGATGGCCGGCGGGGTGGGCGAGCAGGAAGGGCTCGAAGAACAAACCTTCGGCGGCCAGCCCGTCGGCCTCCACCGGCAGGGCCAGCAGCACGGCGTCGAGCCGGCCGTCGCGCAGTTCGTCCAGCAGGCTGTCGGTGCGGCCCTCCGACAGGATCAGGGTCAGGTCGGGCCATGCGCTGCGCAGCTGCGGCAGGATATGCGGGAACAGGTAGGGGCCGAGCGTGTGGATCGCCGCCAGCCGCAGCCGTCCGGTCAGCGCCCCGTCCGACCCATCGGCCAGCGCCAGCAGGCGCCGCGCCTCCTCCAGCACGACGCGGGCCTGGGCGACGATGGTCTCGCCGCGCGGAGTCAGCAGGACCTTGCGGCTGGTCCGCTCGAACAGGGAGAGGCCGAGCAGTTCCTCCAGCTTGCGGATCTGGGCGCTCAGCGACGGCTGGCTGACGGCGCAGCGTTCGGCGGCGCGGCCGAAATGGCGCAGCTCGGCGACGGCGACGACATATTCCAGGTCGCGCAGGGACAGGCCGGAGAGATTCACAGAGACATTCATAGACAGCGCCTATTGGTGCATTTCCTTCTATGTCTTGGATATATCGTTCAAGACGCCGGATAACCAGGGGCGAGACAATGACGCCGCTTCAGGCGACACCGCCCCAACGAGGATGACCCGGATGAGCACCCTGACCACCAGCTTCGGCCAGCCCGTTCCCGACAACCAGAATTCGCTGAGCGCCGGGCCGCGCGGTCCGCTGCTGCTCCAGGATTTCCACCTGATCGAGAAGCTGGCCCACTTCAACCGCGAACGCATTCCGGAGCGCGTGGTGCATGCCAAGGGCGCCGGCGCCTATGGCACCTTCCGCGTCACCCGGGACGTGACGCAATGGACCAAGGCCGCCTTCCTGTCGGGCGTGGGCAAGGAGACGGACGTCTTCCTGCGGTTTTCCACCGTCGGCGGCGAGAAGGGTTCTGCCGACGCCGCCCGCGACCCGCGCGGCTTCGCGGTGAAGTTCTATACGGAAGAGGGCAATTACGATCTGGTCGGCAACAACACGCCGGTCTTCTTCCTGCGCGATCCGCTGAAGTTCCCGGACTTCATCCACACCCAGAAGCGCAACCCGGCCACCAACCTGAAGGACCCCACCGCAATGTGGGACTTCTTCTCGCTGTCGCCGGAGACGATGCACCAGCTGACCATCCTGTTCAGCGACCGCGGCACGCCGCGCGGCTATCGCCACATGGACGGCTTCGGCAGCCACACCTTCTCCTGGATCAATGCGGCCAACGAGCGCTTCTGGGTCAAGTACCACTTCAAGACCCGCCAGGGCATCCAGAACCTGAGCGCCGAACAGGCGGAAACCATGAGCGGCATCGATCCCGACCACGCCACCCGCGACCTGTACGCCGCCATCGAGGACGGCGACTTCCCGGCCTGGACAGTGTCGGTGCAGATCATGCCGGAGGTCGAGGCCGACGGCTACCGCATCAACCCGTTCGACCTGACCAAGGTGTGGCCGCACGCCGATTACCCGCTGGTCGAGATCGGCGAACTGGTGCTGAACCGCAATCCGGAGAATTTCTTCGCGGAGACCGAGCAGTCGGCTTTCAGCCCGGCCAGCGTGGTGCCCGGCATCTCCTTCAGCCCGGACAAGATGCTGCAGGGCCGGCTGTTCGCCTATGCCGATGCCCACCGCTACCGGCTGGGCGGCAACTACGCCACCATCCCGGTGAACAAGCCGCAGGGCTGCCCGGTGCACAATTACCAGCGCGACGGCGCCATGCGCACCGACGGCAACGGCGGCGGCCGGCCGAACTACGAGCCGAACAGCTTCGGCGGCCCGGCCCAGACCGGCGTGGCGAGCGAGCCGCCGTTGCGCATCAGCGGCGACGCCGCCCACTACGACCACCGCGAAGGCAACGACGACTACGCCCAGGCGGGCGCGCTGTTCCGCCTGATCGGCGCGGAGGCTCAGGACCGCCTGATGGACAACATCGCCGGCAGCCTGCGCAACGCTCCGCTGACCATCCAGCAGCGCCAGATGAACCATTTCCTGGCCGCCGACCCGGCCTATGGCGAGGGCGTGGCCAAGCGGCTGGGCCTGACCGTGGCGCAGGCCGCGGAGTGAGGTGAGTTTTCCGGCCCGTCCGCATCGTTGCGGAGGGGCCGGCTTCGAGATGCCGCGCCTGCCCCCTGCTGGCGCCGGCATGGTTGCCGGCATCCCGCCGCGCAGTTCCCCGACCGACTTGCAGCCCTCTTCCCGGCGACGGGGAGGGGGCTTTTCTTCGTTCTCCCACCGTCCCTCCCCCACCCAAACGGTGTGGCCCCCGCTTGGGGGCAGACAAAGCGGCGGTCGGCGTCCTAAAGTCCGCCTTCGGTGCGACAGCTTCGATGACGGAATGGGACGGGACCGCGACACCGACAGACCCAATGGGGAGCAATCCAGCGGGGAACGATCCACCAGCGCCTTGACCGGCAAGGGGCTGGATACCCTGCTGGCGGCGGCGGAGACGCTCCCGCATGCGCCGGAGGATGCGTGGCGGCTCGACCTGCTGCGGGTGGCGCTGCGCATCGCCCGCTCCACCGAGGATCTCGCCGATCTGGAACGTGCCAACCTCGCCTTCAAGGCGCTGCCGCGCCGGCTGCGCACCCCGCTGGTCGACCGCGCCGCTATGCTTGCCCGGCGCGAGGCGGAGCGCGCCCAGATGACCGAGGAGCCGGAGGATCCTCCGAAGCCGGGCGGGCTGCTGGGTGGGCTGTTCGGGCGCGGCGGCGGCCGGCCGAGCCGGAAGACCGCCAAGGAACGGTTGATGCGCGAACTCGCCACCCGCCGCGACCCGGACGATGACCGTGAAAGCTGAGACCCCGGAACGATGATCGCCGCGAAAGCCGATGGCCCGAAAATCCGGCGACGGAAATCCCGCCATAGCCCGCACCGGACGGCAGATGCCCGGACGGCCGCTTGCGCGTCCGAAGGACTAGACGGCCCCCTCCCCCTCCGCGCTCTCCGGCCGCGTCGAAGGTCACAGCTGGGACGGTTTACGGCGGGCCGGGAATGTGCAAATGTCCGTACCTCCAAATCGGGCTTATCCAAAAGATTGAACTGAACGATGACCGGGGGTTCCGTGCGTCGCCTGAAGCCGTTGCTGACCTGCGCCGCCCTGACCGCCCTGCTGAGCGCCTGCGCCAGCGGGGGCGGTTCACATCGCGTTGCCTCTCCGGAGGAGGTCGATGCCCATGTCGCGGAGGCATCCAAGCGGTTCGACATGCCGGAGCTGTGGATCCGCGAGGTCATCCGCCAGGAGAGCGGCGGGCGCACCACCGTCAACGGCAAACCCATCGTCAGCAAGGCCGGCGCCATGGGCCTGATGCAGGTGATGCCCGCGACCTATGACGAGATGCGGCGCAAGCACAATCTGGGGTCCGACCCGTTCGATCCGCATGACAACATCATCGCCGGCACCGCCTACCTGCGCGAGATGTACAATCTGTTCGGCGCGCCGGGCTTCCTCGGCGCCTACAACTGCGGCCCCGGCTGCTACGGCGATTATCTGGCCGGCAAGCGCGGCCTGCCCGGCGAGACCAAGCGCTACATCGCGTCGGTCGGACCGCGGCTGAACCGCACTCCGGCCCCCAACGGCGCCGACATCGTGCTGGTCAGCGCGCCGCCATCCACCTCGTCCGATTCGCCGCCGGATTACGGCTCGCCCTATGCCCGGCCGTCCTCCTCCTATTCGGCGCCCGTCAATCCGGCGCCGTCCTACACGCCGCCCGCCAGCAGCCGGCCGGCAGCCAGCCGTCCGCCGATTGCGGTGGCGGCCCTGCCCGCTCCGGCACCGGCACCGGCACAGACCGTGCGCGTGGTGGCGCCCGACACCTCGACCCCCGATGCTCCGGCTCCGCGGCCGGTGGCGACGATGGCTGGTGCCGCGACGGCCGGCGGCGGGGTGTGGACGGTGCAGCTCGGCGCCTTCCGCTCGCCCGACGACAGCCAGCGCGTGATCGACCGCGCCCGCAGCTCGGTGCCGGTGCTGTCGCGCTCGCAGCGGATCGTGCAGGCGGTGGATACCCAAACCGGGCCGCTCTACCGCGCCCGCCTGTCCGGCCTGTCGCAGCAGGACGCGGCCAGCGCCTGCAGCGGGCTGGTCAACCAGGGCATGGCCTGCTTCGTGGTGGCGCCGGGGGCCTGACCGGCCCCCGGACCATCTCCGGTCAGCCTTCGCTGACGCGGCGGCAGCGGCGCTTGATCAGGGCCAGCGCCTCCTCCGCGCGGTCGCCGCTCAGGTCGAACGACCGTTCGTCCAGCAGCACGCCGTCGGAGTTGTAGGCGCGCAGCTGCAAGCCGTCCGGCCCCTCGCTCACCGTCACGTCGAGGACGCCGTCGCCGGTCTCGTTGCCGGCGATGTCGAGGAAGTCGTTGACCTCGTCGAAGTTGGCATCCACATCGTCCGGCCACACGCCTTCGGCGGTGAAGTCCAGCAGGTCGTTCAACCCGCCGACCGCCTCGCAGCGCTTGACCCGCGGGTCGGCGGCGCCGACCGCCTCGGCGAAGGCGGCCATCGACTGACGGATGCGCTCCTGCTCGATAGGGTCGATCTCCATCTCCTGGCCCTCGCCGGCGAAGCCGAGGTTGAGCGGGTCGGGCATCGCCTCGCCCTCCCGCTCGGCATCCTCCTCGATCACCAGACCGACGACGCCGACCAGACGCACCCCGACGTCCTCGGCGGCGGCGACCAGATCCTGTTCGCGCACGAAGGTCTCCGCCGCCTCCGTCGAGTCGATCAGGCGGCGCAGCAGGGTGCGACGGTCGGCGGCTTCCAGGTAGGACAGCGGTTCCGGATCCAGCCACAGCGGCAGCAGGCGCATGTCGGACGCCTTCTCCAGCAGCCCGGCCGAATCCAGCGCGCGTTCGATGATGTCGACCGACGGCGGCTCGTCCAGCCGGCCGTCGACCTCCAGCGCCAGCCAGAACAGGGTCGACAGGGTCGGGTCGCCATGCTCGTCGGTGCTCTGCGCCGTTTCCGAGAAGGCCTCGACCTCGTCCATGAAGTCGTAGCTCTCCTCCTCGCGCAGCTTGCCCACCGCGGCCTCGATCACGCCCTGGCGGTTGCCGTCCAGCACCTCGTCGAGCAGGGCGCCGAAGCGCTCGTCGTTGTTGCGCCACAGCCGGACCAGCCGGTCGGCCGGCGTCCCGCTGAACTGGCCGCCCTTGCCGTTGACTCCGTCCTTTTTCGCCATGATGCGCCCGTTCCTTTGTTGAATTCGCTCGTCCGGTCGGCGAGACCATAGGAGCGCTGCGCCGTCCTGTCGACCGCGATATGGTGACGGAATACCCGGCAGATACCTTGGGGGATGCCCCAGGGGACGGCGACACTGCCAGCGACGAATGGCCCCTTCCTTGCCGACGGGAAAGGGGTAGGATTCCAGGCCTCTCCATTCGGGTGATCCGCCATGGTCGAACGTCCGGTTTTTCCCAAAGAGTTCCTGTGGGGCGCCTCCACCTCCGCCTATCAGATCGAAGGCGGGGCCGAGACCGACGGGCGGGCGCCCAGCATCTGGGACATGTTTTGCAAGCTGAAGGGCCGGGTCGACAACGGCGACAGCGGCGACGTCGCCTGCGACCATTACCACCGGATGCCGCAGGACGTGGAACTGATGGCGGAGCTGGGCTTGCAGGCCTACCGCTTCTCCGTCTCCTGGCCGCGGGTGCTGCCGCGCGGGCGCGGGGTTCCGAACGGCAAGGGGTTGGAGTTCTACGACCGGCTGATCGACCGGCTGCTGGACAAGGGGATCGAGCCCTGGCTCTGTCTCTATCACTGGGATTTGCCGCAGGCCTTGCAGGACATGGGTGGCTGGGCCAGCCGCGACAGCATCGGCTGGTTCGAGGATTACGCCGCCCTCTGTGCCCGGCGCTACGGCGACCGGGTCAAGCGCTGGGCCACATTCAACGAGTTTTCCGTCTTCACCCTGTTCGGCTGGGCCTTCGGCTGGGGGGCGCCCAGCATCGCCGACCGCGCCACCCATTTGAAGGTGATCCACCACGTCAACCTCGCCCATGGCGCCGGGGTCGATGTGCTGCGCGCCCTGGTGCCTGATGCCTCCATCGGCGCGGTGCACAGCGTTCAGCCGATGCGGCCGGAGACCGACCGGCCGGAGGATGTCGAGGCGGCGGCCCTGTTCGACGAGCATTGGAACCGCGCCTTCCCCGATGCGCAGCTTCTGGCCCATTACCCACGCCGCATCGCCGAGGCCATCGAGCCCTATGTGCAGCCCGGCGACATGGCGCGCATCGCCCGGCCGGTGGACTGGTTCGGGCTGAACCATTACGCCCCGGTCTACGGGCGCCGGGACGACAGCCTGATCTGGGGCTTCGGCTTCGGCTCGCCGCCGCCGGGCATGAAGCGGACGGCCATCGACTGGCCCGTTGACCCCGGTTGTTTCCGCGACACGCTGCTCGACCTGACCCGGCGCTACCGCCTGCCGATCTATGTCACCGAGAACGGCTACGGCACCAAGGCGTCGGAAACGCCAGACGCCGAGGGCCGCGTGGTCGATACGGAGCGGCTGTCCTACCTCCAGTCCTACATCGCGGCGATGGCCGAGGCGAAGCGGCTGGGGGCCGACGTGCAGGGCTATTTCGTCTGGTCGCTGCTGGACAATTTCGAATGGGGCGGCGGCTATGGCACGCGGTTCGGCATCGTCCGCGTCGATTTCGAAACCCAGGCGCGGATCCCGAAGGAGTCCGCGCGCTGGTATTCGGATTTGATCCGGGGGGTGTGACCGCCCCCCTCCCCGTCTTACTTCAAAAACGGCAGGTTCAGCCCCTGCTCCTTGGCGCACTCGATGGCGATGTCATAGCCGGCGTCGGCATGGCGCATCACGCCGGTGGCCGGGTCGTTCCACAGCACGCGCTCCAGCCGCTTGGCCGCCGCGTCGCTGCCGTCGCAGACGATGACCATGCCCGAATGCTGCGAGAAGCCCATGCCAACGCCGCCGCCATGGTGCAGGCTGACCCAGGTCGCGCCGCTGGCGGTGTTCAGCAGCGCGTTCAGCAGCGGCCAGTCCGACACGGCGTCGGTGCCGTCCTTCATCGCCTCGGTCTCGCGGTTCGGGCTGGCGACCGAGCCGCTGTCGAGATGGTCGCGGCCGATGACGATGGGGGCCTTCAGCTCGCCCGACTTCACCATCTCGTTGAAAGCGAGGCCGAGGCGGTGGCGCTGCCCGAGCCCGACCCAGCAGATGCGCGCCGGCAGACCCTGGAACTGGATGCGCTTGGCCGCCATGTCGAGCCAGTTGTGCAGGTGCGGATCGTCGGGGATCAGCTCCTTCACCTTGGCGTCGGTCTTACGGATGTCCTCCGGATCGCCGGACAATGCTGCCCAGCGGAAGGGGCCGATCCCGCGGCAGAACAGCGGACGGATATAGGCGGGGACGAAGCCGGGGAAGTCGAAGGCGTTCTCCAGCCCCTCCTCCTTCGCCATCTGGCGGATGTTGTTGCCGTAATCGACGGTCGGAATGCCCATGGCGTGGAAGGCCAGCATGGCCTCAACCTGCACCCGCATCGACTGGCGCGCTGCGGCGGCCACCGCAGCGGGCTGGCTTTCGCGGGCGCTTTCCCACTCCTCCAGCGTCCAGCCCTGGGGCAGATAGCCGTTCACCGGGTCATGGGCGGAGGTCTGGTCGGTGACGATGTGCGGCCGGACCTTGATGTCGGTGCCGGCGCGGCGCGCCAGTTCCGGGAAGACGTCGGCGGCGTTGCCGAGCAGGCCGACCGAGATCGCCTCGCCCTTGGCGCAGGCCTCGTTGATCCAGGCCAGCGCCTCGTCGAGGTCGGCGGTGTGGCGGTCGAGATAGCCGGTGCGGATGCGCATCTCGATGCTGCTGGGACGGCATTCGACCGCCAGCATGCAGGCGCCGGCCATGGTGGCGGCCAGCGGCTGCGCCCCGCCCATGCCGCCCAGGCCGCCGGTCAGGATCCACTTGCCCTTCAGGTCGCCGTTGTAATGCTGGCGCCCGGCCTCGACGAAGGTCTCGTAGGTGCCCTGCACGATGCCCTGGCTGCCGATGTAGATCCAACTGCCGGCGGTCATCTGGCCGTACATCGCCAGACCCTTGCGGTCCAGCTCGTTGAAATGCTCCCAGGTCGCCCAGCGCGGCACGAGGTTGGAGTTGGCGATCAGCACCCGCGGCGCGTCGGCATGGGTGCGGAAGACGCCGACCGGCTTGCCCGACTGGACCAGCAGCGTCTCGTCGTCGTTCAGCGTCTTCAGCGCTGACACGATGCGGTCGAAGCTTTCCCAGTCGCGGGCGGCGCGGCCGATGCCGCCATAGACGACCAGCTCCTGCGGCCGTTCCGCCACGTCGGGGTCGAGGTTGTTCATCAGCATGCGCATCGGCGCCTCGGCGAGCCAGCTCTTGCAGCTCAGTTCGGGGCCGTGCGGGGCACGGATGACGCGCTGGTTGTCGAGGCGGGATGACATCTGGTGATGGCTCCTGGTGGGAGGGATGTGCTGTTCCGAGGATCGGTTTTGCTAATGGGGCGGCAGCTGGAAGCGCGCGCCCAGCCGGTAGCGGCTGCCGGGATGGACCAGCATCGCCACCGTCACCACCCGCCCGCCGACCCAGGTGCGACGGGTGACGCGCAGGCAGGGCTCGGTGACGGGGATGTCGAGCAGCCGGGCGATCTCCGCCGTCGGCGACACCGCCTCGATGACATGCTCGACCTGCGGCGAGGACTCCAGCCGGATCAGGTACTCGCCCGGCGTCTGGCGGGTGAAGTCCTGGTCGAGATAGTCGGGCGCCACCGCCGGGTTGACCCAGCGTTCCTCCAGCTGGACCGGCACGTCGCTTTCGCTGTGGACGACGATGGAATGGAACAACCGCGCCCCGACCGGCAGGTTGAAGCGGCGGGCCAGCCCGGCATCGGCGGCAACCGCGAGCAATCGCTCCACCCGGCAGGAATGGAGGTTGCCGCGCTCGGCGATCTCGTCGGCGATGCTGCGCAGCTCCACCACGTCGGTGCTGGGCGGCCGTTCGGCGACGAAGGTGCCCAGCCCCTGCACGCGGGTCAGCAGCCCCTCGTCGGTCAGGTCGCGTAGCGCGCGGTGAACCGTCATGCGGCTGACCGAGAATTCCTCCAGCAGCTTGTGCTCAGACGGGATCTGGAAGCCTTCGGGCCAGTCGCCGGAGCTGATCCGGCGGCGGATGGCTTCCTTGATCTGGGCGTAGCGCGGCTGGGCGGTGGAGATGGCGTCGCTCATGCGGCCCCCGCTTCGACCCGCGGCCTGCGGACCACCCCGCCATTGATCACCGCCATGCAGGGGTTGAGGCCTATGGCGTAGGCCAGCTCCGCCGGATGCTCGATGCGCCAGACCGCCAGATCGGCGCGCAGGCCGGGCGCGATCACGCCGCGGTCGTCCAGCCCCAGCGCCTTCGCCGCATGGCGGGTGATGCCGGCCAGCGCCTCCGCCGGGGTCAGGCGGAAGAAGGTGCAGCCCATCGACAGCATCAGCAGCAGCGAGGTCACCGGCGAGGTGCCGGGGTTGTTGTCGGTGGAGAGCGCCATCGGCACGCCATGGCGGCGCAGCAGCTCGATGGGCGGCAGCTTGGTCTCGCGCAGGGCGTAGAAGGCGCCGGGCAGCAGCACCGCCACCGTGCCGGCCTTGGCCATGGCGGCGACGCCGTCCTCGTCGAGATGCTCGATGTGGTCGGCGGACAGCCCGCTGAACTCCGCCACCAGCCGGGCGCCGCCGAGGTTGCTCAGCTGTTCGGCATGCAGCTTCACCGGCAGGCCGAGCCGCTTCGCCGTCTCGAACACCCGGCGGGTCTGGGCGACCGAGAAGCCGATCCCCTCGCAGAAGGCGTCCACCGCATCGGCGAGGCCCGCTTCGGCGATGGCCGGCAGCGTCTCGGCGCAGATGCGGTCGATGTAGCCGTCGGGGTTGCTCTTGAACTCGGGCGGCAGGGCGTGGGCGCCGAGATATGTGGTGCGCACCTCCACCGGGCGGACCTGGGCCAGCCGGCGGGCGACGCACAGCATCCGCGTCTCGGTTTCGGTGTCGAGGCCGTAGCCGGACTTGACCTCCACCGTCGTCACGCCCTCGGCCAGCAGGCTGTCCAGCCGCGGCAGGCTGGCGGCCAGAAGCTGGTCCTCGCTGGCGGCGCGGGTGGCGGTGACGGTGGACAGGATGCCGCCGCCGGCCCGCGCGATCTCCTCATACGTGGCGCCGTTCAGCCGCATCTCGAACTCGCGGGCGCGGTTGCCGCCATAGACGAGGTGGGTGTGGCAATCGATCAGGCCGGGGGTCATCCAGCCGCCCTGCCCCGAATGCACCTCGGTCGCCAGCGCGTCCGGCGCATCGGTGAGGTCGGCGCGGCGGCCGACGAAGGCGATCCGGCCGTCCTTGATGCCAACCGCGGCGTCGGCGATGGCGCCGTAGCCGTCATCGCCGCTCATCGTGGCAACGGACAGGTCGATCCACAGGGAATCCCACGGCGCGCTGGTCGGCATCGGTTCGGCTCCTTCCTACAAGTTCGTGCAGCAACCCTCTTGGCATCAGGTTGCCTATACTTGTATAGTGTTGTCTATAATAGCGAGGGCGCCCTCATGAGCAACCTGTTTTTTGCCTCGGCGTTGCTGCCGGACGGCTGGGCGGAGGATGTGCTGGTCACGGTGGACGGCCGGGGCCGGATCGTCTCGGCATCGCCCGGCGCCGCCTGCCCGGCCGATGCGGAGCGCTTTGCCGGAGCGGCGGTCGCCGGCATCGCCAATTTGCATTCCCACGCCCACCAGCGCGCCATCGCCGGCATGGGTGAGTCCTCCGGCGAGGGGTCCGACAGCTTCTGGAGCTGGCGCGATGTGATGTACCGGGCGCTCGACCGCATGGGTCCGGAGGATTTCGAGGCGGTCGCCGCCCAGCTCTATGTCGAGACGCTGAAGGCTGGCTTCACCGCCATCGCCGAATTCCATTACCTGCACCATGACCGCGACGGCAGCGCCTACGCCGACCCGGCGGAAATGAGCCACCGCGCCATCGCCGCCGCGCGGACCGCCGGTCTGCCGATCGCGCTGCTGCCGGTGCTCTACAACGCGTCGGGCTTCGGCGGCACGCCGCCGACCGCCGGGCAGCGCCGCTTCATCCATGACGGGGCAGGGTTCGACCGGCTGACCACGGCGCTGGGCCATACCTATGGCGAATCCTGCGACGTGCAACTCGGCATCGCCCCGCATTCGCTGCGCGCCGTGCCGGACGGGTTGCTGACCGAGACCGTCGCCGCCAACCCGCAAGGCCCGATCCACATCCACATCGCCGAGCAGCGCCGGGAGGTCGAGGAGTGCGTCGCCTACCGCGGCCGCCGCCCGGTGGAGCATCTGCTCGACACCCAGCCGGTCGACGGCCGCTGGTGCCTGATCCACGCCACCCACATGACCGAAGCCGAGGTGGCGGGCGTCGCCGCCAGCGGCGCCATCGCCGGCCTGTGCCTGACCACCGAAGCCAATCTCGGCGACGGCTTCTTCGCTGCCCAATCCTACATGGCGCAGGGCGGGCGCTGGGGCATCGGGTCGGACAGCCACATCTCCGTCAGCCCGGTGGAGGAACTGCGCTGGCTGGAGTACGGCGCGCGGCTGACCAGCGAACGGCGCACCGTGCTGGCCGGCGGCCCCCGCCGCTCCACCGCCCGCCGGCTGGTGGAGGACGCCCAGGCCGGCGGCGCGCAGGCAACCGGCTTCGATGCCGGGCGCATCGCCACCGGCCTCCGCGCCGACATCGTCGTGCTCGACACCGACCACCCGCTGCTGGCGGCGCGCAAGGGCGATGCGCTTCTGGACGGCTGGATCTTCGCCGGAAACACTCCCCTCGTCCGGGACGTGGTGATCGCCGGACGCGCCGTCGTCCGCGACCGCCGCCACCCGCGCGAGGAGGAGATCGCCGACCGCTTCAAAAAGACACTTGGGAGACTTCTGGGATGAGCGAGACCATCACTCTGGTTCCGGGCGCGCTGTCGCTCGACACGCTGCGCAGCATCTATCGCGACCGTCCGGCCCTGACGCTCGACCCGGCGGCCTATCCGCGGATGGAGCGCTCGCGCGCGCTGATCGACCGGATCGCCGGCGGCGACGAGGCGGTCTACGGCGTCAACACCGGCTTCGGCAAGCTGGCCCACACCCACATCGCGGCGAGCGATCTGGAAAAGCTCCAGCGCAACCTGATCCTGTCGCACGCCACCGGCGTCGGCGCCCCGCTGGCCGACGGCGTGGTGCGGCTGATCCTGGTCATCAAGGCGGTCAGCCTCGCCGTCGGCGCGTCCGGCGTCCGGCCGGCGCTGGTCGATGCGCTGCTGAAGCTCTATGAGGCCGACGTGCTGCCGGTGGTGCCGGGCAAGGGCTCCGTCGGCGCCTCGGGCGATCTGGCGCCGCTGGCCCATCTGTGCGGCGTGCTGCTCGGCATCGGCCATGTCCGGGTGCAGGGCGTCACCCTGCCGGCGGAAGAGGGTCTGCGCATCGCCGGCTTGCCCGTCTTCGACCTGAAGGCCAAGGAAGGTCTGGCGCTGATCAACGGCACCCAGGTCTCGACCGGTCTGGCGCTCGCCGGCCTGTTCGAGATCGAGCGCACCTTCAAGGCGGCGCTGGTCGCCGGATCCCTGTCGGTCGAGGCGGTGATGGGCAGCCACCGTCCCTTCGACGCCCGCATCAGCGCCCTGCGCGGCCAGCCCGGCCAGATCGCCGTCGCCGCCGCCTTCCGCGAGGTGCTGGCCGGCAGCGAACTGAACGCCAGCCACCAGGGCCCCGACTGCCACCGGGTGCAGGACCCCTACAGCCTGCGCTGCCAGCCGCAGGTGATGGGCGCGGTTCTCGACCAGATGCGGCAGGCGGCGCGCACGCTGGTGATCGAGGCCAACGGCGTCACCGACAACCCGCTGGTTCTGGTCGATACGGACGAGGTGCTGTCCGGCGGCAACTTCCATGCGGAGCCGGTGGCGATGGCCGCCGACCAGCTCGCCATCGCCGCGTCGGAGATCGGTGCCTTGGCCGAACGCCGCATCGCCATGCTGATCGACACCACCATCAGCGGGCTGCCGCCCTTCCTGGTCGCCGAGCCGGGGCTGAACTCCGGCTTCATGATCGCCCACGTCACCGCCGCCGCGCTCGCGTCGGAGAACAAGACGCTCGCCCACCCCGCCAGCGTCGACAGCCTGCCGACCTCCGCCAACCAGGAAGACCATGTCAGCATGGCGACCTTCGCCGCGCGCCGGCTGGGCGACATCGCCGGCAATGTCGCCGACATCGTCGGTATAGAGCTTTTGGCCGCGATTCAAGGGCTGGAGTTCCATCGCCCGCTGAAGACCACCGAACGGCTGGAGCAGGCCATCGCCACCATCCGCGCCCAGGTGCCGCGCTATGAGGTCGACCGCTACTTCGCCCCGGATCTGGCCGCCATCGGCACCCTGGTGCGCGACGGGTCGGTCGACCATCTGATGCCGGTATCCCTGGAGACCGCACAATGACCGACACCATCTTCGATCTGGAGCGAGGCGACGGGCCGCTGGTCATCAGCATGCCCCATTGCGGCACCGACCTCTCCCCCGGTCTGGCCGAACGGCTGACGGACGAGGCGCTGACCCTGCGCGACACCGACTGGCACATCCCGCGCCTGTACGGCTTCGCCAAGGACATGGGCGCCACGCTGCTCAGCGCCCGCTATTCCCGCTATGTCGTCGACCTCAACCGCGCCTCGACCGGCGAGAGCCTCTATCCCGGACAGGCGACCACCGGCCTCTGCCCGGACGTGCTGTTCGACGGCACGCCGCTCTACCGCGACGGCCAGGCGCCCGACGAGGCCGAGGTGGCGCAGCGGGTGCAGGACTATTGGCGGCCCTACCACGAGGCGCTGGCCGCGGAGTTGGAGCGGGTGAAGGCACGGCACGGCTTCGCCCTGCTCTATGATGCCCATTCGATCCGCAGCCATGTGCCGCGGCTGTTCGACGGACGCCTGCCCGACCTCAATCTGGGAACGGCGCGCGGCACCAGCGTCGATCCGCAGCTGGCCGCCCAGGTCATCGCGGCGATGGAGAGTGCCGCGGCGGCGGAGGGTTTGACCTGCGTCACCAACGGCCGCTTCGTCGGCGGCCACATCACCCGCGCTTACGGCCAGCCGGCCAACGGGGTCCACGCCATCCAGATGGAACTGGCGCAGGACCGCTACATGGACGAGGAGGCGCCGCCCTTCGCCTACCGTCCGGATCGGGCCGAAAAGCTGCAGCGGGTGCTGACCGCGCTGCTGGACGCTTTCACCGGCTGGCGGCCGGCGCAGGGCTGATAGGAACGGACAGGCGCGCGGGGGCGCGGAACCGCCCCTGCGTCCGCCGCGTTCCTCTGCGGCGCCGGTTTTCGCGGCGCGGCATGCAGGGGACCGGCGTTGAGCGACATCATCGAACAGAACAGCGACCAGGGCGGCATCGAGAATCAAGGCATCGAGAATCCCGGTGGCGGCATCGGTTATGGCGGGCGGCCCGCACCGGCGGTCCTTCAGCCGGCCCTGACGGCAGTCGACGCGCTGGACGCCCAGGTCCACGACATCGTCACCTGCGATCCCGGCCCAGTCAGCAAGGTGCTGGCAAGCGCGGGCCATTACGTCATAAAGCGGCCGGTCCTGATCCCCAGCTTCGCCATCGCCGGCATAGTCGGCCTGCTGACCGGTCAGGAGGATCTACGCCGCGCCGGCAGCGTCGGCGTCCTCGGGCTGGTGGCGACGGCGACGGCCAGCCGCTCCATCAAGCGCTACGTCAAGCGCCGCCGCCCCGACGAATGCGAGCCGCGGCAGCGGCCGGGCAAGCGGATCAGCGCCCGCTCGCTGCCGTCCGGCCATGCGGGAAGCGCCTTTGCCGCCGCGACCGCTCTCGCCACGGTCAGCCGGTCGCCGGCGCAAAGTCTGATGATTTATGGCGCCGCGGCGGCGATGGCCAGCGGCCGGGTGGTGAAGCACCGCCATTGGGCGTCCGACGTGCTTGCCGGCGCCCTGCTGGGGACCGCCATCACGCTGGTGGCGCGGCGCCTGCTGGCGCGCTGAGCGGCTATTTCTTCGGCAGCGGCAGGCTGGCCTGTTCGGCCTTCGCCGGATCGGCCAGCCGCTTGGCGCGCTTGTTGCGCATTTCCGCCACCTCGCCCGCCTTCAACGGCACGAAGCCGTCGGGCCGCATGGCGTTGCCGACGATCTGCTTGAGCAGGTCGATGTTGGTGATCTGCACCCGTCGGCCGCGGCGGACCTGATCGAGGAACTTCGGCGACGGGGTCAGCACATAGTCGATGGCGTCGATGCGCTTGCCGACCTTGGTGTATTCCTTGTCGGCGATGTCGAGAATGCCCTCGTCCACCAGGGCGTCGACAGCCGACGTCACCACGCGCAGGGTGTCGCGGCGGCGCGACCACTCGTTCATGCCGCTGTTCTTGATAATCTCGTCGGCGCTGATCGACACCGGCTTCGCCTCGTCGTCGGCGGTGTCGTACTCGATGGACAGGCGGTTGTAGAGCCAGCGCGACACCGGCGACTTCAGCTTCATCAGCCAGGCATAGGAGACCGGCTTGAACTCCAGGTCGCGAATGGCGGCGGAGACCAGCGGGTTGAACTCCAGATAAGTCTCCTCGACCCCGCCGTCCTCATCGACCAGATCGGGGCGCGAGCGGATCGCCAGCACCGGGAAGGCGGTCGATTCCAGCAGGTTCTGTCCGCGGCTCTTCTTGCCCGGCTCTGCGCTGCCGCCGGTGGAGATGATGATACGCGAGCGGGCCAGGATGGTCAGGGATTCACGGATGTCCTGGATCGACAGGGTGTGGTTGACCGCCCGCAGTTCCCGCTGGATCTCGTAGAGGCTGAAGCGCATCTGCACCTTGTCGCGGTTCTCGCCGGTCAGCGACAGGCGCGAGCGGTCCATGGCGAGGCGGCGCACGACCTGTTCCACGACCTGTTCGCGTTCCGACGGGAAGATCTCGACTTCGACCAGATCCGGACCGGCGCCAGGGGCGCGGTCGTCCTTCTTTGCCGTGCTGAGCCGGTCGATACGGGCGGGCTGGACGGTCAGGCGGTAATTGCGGCCGCGGAAGGCAAACTCGCGCCGCACCGACTTGATGAAGTTGTCCTTGGTGACCAGCTCGCCCTTGTCCTTGGCAGTCTTTTCCTTGTCGTTGTCGCGGGAGACGAACACGAAGCGCGGCGCCAGATCGTAGAGCGCGATCAGATGCGATTGCGAACGGTCTTCCAGCTCGAACAGGATGAGCTGTGCGGCGCTGGTCGGGGCCATCTTGGTCATGAACGTCTCCGGATGTCGGGAGTAACCATGGCGCGGCGGACCCGCCGGTGCAACAGAACGCAGTGAGTTTACCGCATCCGGGATGGAGCGACAGCCCGCGGATATGGTGCCGCACCCCGCGATGATGGAGCAACGGCCCGCGGTCATGGAGCGATAGCCCGCGATTGCTGCCCGGACGCGGCATCGTCGGGGCCAAACTCCGCGAGCCCTTGAAGAATCGGGGAGAATCGGCCCGCCGGTCGGGAATCGCGGCGAGGCGAACCGCGGGCTGCCGCTCCATAGGGGGCGGAGGCGGATCGCTTCGGCGCCGGATTGCCCGCGATTCGCACCATCGTCACGGCATCGGCGGCCAATCGCGGGCTGTTGCTCTAGCATCGCGGGCCGCGGACCGCCGGCAATCGCGGGCAATGGCTCCACATCCGCGGCCAAAGGCGCCAGGATCCCGATTCGGCGCGCCATCGCCGGCCAATCGCGGGCCGATGCTCCATGGTCGCGGGCAGGGGCTTTACGGTCGCGGGCTGTCGCTGACCATCCGCGGGCTGCGGCTCCATGGAGTGCGAGCCCGCGATTCGACTCTTCCGCCGACCGCTTCGAATCCTCTGCGCCAATCGCGACGGCCGATCATGCGGCCAATCTTGCGCCCATGGCGCGGAGGAGTATCGCCACAGATGACAAACCGGACTGCAAGCCCGAACCGCTCCGGGCAAAACCGCTGGGGCCGGATCCCGGCCTGGTGGCTCGACCATCCCGATCTCGATGCCGACGGTCTCGCCGTGCTGGCGGCGCTGAGCACCTACGCCGACGAGGCAGGGGTGTGCTGGCCGTCGCAGGCAACGCTGGCGGACAAGCTGAAACGCAGCCGGCCGACCGTCAACCGGATCCTGGGCCGGCTGGAGGCGCTCGGGCTGGTCGGCATCGAACACCGCCGCTCGGCCAATGGCGGGCGTCTCAGCTGCCGCTACCGGCTGGCGCTGATCTCCTCGAACGGAACGCAGGACGGTGCAGGGGCGGACATCCCCGCTGACTCATCCGCGGACTCCCCCTGTTCAGCGGCGAGTCATAAACAGCCTGAACCAGAACAGATTCCTGACACGCTCCACCGGCGTGCGGACGAGGGGGCGTCGTTCAGCTCCGCCGGTGGCGCCGAACCGGTTGCTTCCGATTGGGCGCCACCCCCGGCCGACCGGCAATGGGCGGCAGAGCGCTTTCCCGACATCGACATCGACAGCCATGCCGAGCGTTTCGTCCAGCAATGCCGGGCCCATGGCTACCGCTACCGCGACCCGGCCGCGGCGTGGCGGTCCTGGCTGTTGCAGGATGTCGGCCGTATGGCGCAACAGCCCGCGGCAACCGTCCGCGGACCGAACAGCCGCGGACCAAAAGAACGAGCAGCGCGAACGACTTCCCGCACCGCCGCTTCCGGGTCGAATTCCGCAGCCGCCAACGCCGAACAGCGCCTGTCGGCCTGGGCCAGCGTTGCCGCCCGTCTGAACAACACGCCGTCCAACGCACCAGCCAACCCCTGGGGGATCGCATGAGCAACCTGCACCAGTTCCCCACCTCCTCCTCTGCCGCCGCCGCACCGCCCGGCCTGCCGCTGCCCTTCGACCCGGCCATGACGCCGGCCCTGCGCAGCCGCATGCTGCGCGAAGCCCTGCCGGAACCATTGCAGCGCCTCCTCGACCGTGGACAGGTCGGGCGCCACAGCCGCTTCACCGAAGACGGCTTTGCCGATGTCGTGGAGGACTGGACACCACCGGACGGGGTGACGCCGCGCCATGCCGCACTGGCCCGCCGCGCTCTGTCGGAGATCACCGACACCATCCTGGCGCCGGCATCGGCCAACCATCTGCTGGGACGGGTGCTGGCTTTGCTGAGCCATTTTCCGGCGAAGGCGACCAGCCCGGAGGTGGAGCAATTGCTCGCGATGGACTGGGCCGACGATCTGGGCGAGTTCCCGGCCTGGGCCATCGACCAAGCGGCTCGCCGGTGGCGGCGCACCCGCAAATGGCGGCCGAGCATCGCCGAGATCCGCGCCCTGTGCGAGGAGGCCTGCGCCGAGGAAAATGCCCTTGCCGACCGGTTGCGCGCCATCGCCATGGCAGGCGAGCGGGCCGGGGAAACCGGCAACCCGACCGCTGCGGTGCGCCCGGTGCTGGCGTCGGCGATGCGCCGTATGCGATGATGAGGGGATTTTCTGTCTTAGATCGCCAATCTGTGGCAGGGGCGACACCCTGTCCGGCCGCTGCGAAGCTAAGACATGTCTTAGATTTGCGCCACGGCCGGGCTTTGGTAAAAGGGGCCGACAGCCGATGGCGATAAGGGGCATGGGA
This sequence comes from Azospirillum sp. 11R-A, assembly GCF_049472615.1. NCBI lineage: Bacteria > Pseudomonadati > Pseudomonadota > Alphaproteobacteria > Rhodospirillales > Azospirillaceae > Azospirillum > Azospirillum sp. 11R-A. Next base: position 118,631 of record NZ_JBCEBL010000011.1, read on the forward strand.
ATGAGCAACGACACGGGACACGTGCCGGTGAAACGCTTGCTGGTCAATGGCCCGAAGGGCGGGATCGGCAAGACGACCCTCAGCCGCAACATCGCGGTGGCGGCGGCGCTCGATGGCTGCGCGGTGGCGACGCTCGACCTCGATCCGCAGCGCAGCCTGACCAAGTGGTTCGCCAAGCGCCCGGACGGCATGGCGTCCATCACCCATTTCGAGGCGGGCATGACGCCGCTCGACATCCGGGCGGCCCTGGACGGCATCGCGGGCTTCGACCTGCTGGTGATCGACACGCCGCCGTCCATCGAGGACCATCCGGAAGAGTTCAAGCTGCTGGCGCTGTCGTCCGACCTGATCGTCGTGCCGACCGGCCAGAGCGACGACGACCTGGACTCCGTCCGACCCTGGATGCGCTTTGTCCGCCGCTACGGCAAGAACGCCGCCTTCGTGATGAATCGCGTCAAGCCGCGCACCCGCGGTTTCACCGAGGCGCAGCGCAAGCTGCTGGGCGACGGCCGGATCTGCCCGGTCGAGGTTCCCGACTACGAGGACATCCAGTTCACCGCCGGCCGCGGGCTCGGCCTGCTGGAACTGAAGGGGGGCAAGGGGGCAGAGCATGTCGCCGGCGTCTGGGCCTTCGTCCGCCACGAACTGGAGCTGGCGCAATGAGCGGGTTCAAGCAGGTTTCCAAGGCCCAGGCCCGCCGCCACATCGCGGTGGACGAGCGGATCGAGCGCATGGCGGAGGCGACGGTCGACCTCGTTCGGCGTGAGGAGTTCGTCCAGGAGATCTCCACCCTCTGGCGCAGCGCGCAGGAGAAGTTTTTGCTGATCGGCCGCTATCTGGTCCAAGCGCGGGCGCGCCTGCCGCATGGCGAGTTCCAGGCGATGGTCGAGAACGAGCTGCCCTTCGGCTATCAGGTCGCCTACCAGCTGCGCATGGTGGCGGAGGCGGTGGACAGCGGCCGCCTGCCGGGAGCGAAGCTGCCGCCGAGCTACGCCACCGTCTACCAGCTCGCCACCCTGACCGGTGAACAGCTGCGTTTGGCCGACCAGAGCAACCTGATCCGGCCCGACGTGACCCGGCCGGAGATCGTCCGGTTCAAGCGCGACCTGCGCAACCGCGCCCTCGACCATGTCAGCCGCCGCGAGGCGCTGGAGGCCGAGCGCGACCGGCTGCGGGAACGGCTGGCGGTGATCGAGGTTGAACTGGCGGCGCTGGACGACCGGGGCTGACAGGGCGGTGGCGACGGTCCGGCGTGCGATGATCCGAAACGGGGATGAGTGAGGCATGCTGGACCTGAAGTCGCTGGAGACCTTCATCTGGACGATGCGGCTCGGCGGGTTCCGCCGGGCGGCGGAGCGGCTGAACACCACCCAGCCCGCCATCTCCGCCCGCATCGCCCAGCTTCAGGACGAGCTGGGCGTCGTCCTGTTCGACCGCGTCGGCCGGCGGGTGGCGCCGACGCCGCAGGCGATGGTGCTGCTGACCTATGCCGAGAAGATGATGGCGCTGCGGTCGGAGCTGCTGACCGCGGTGGCGGACCGCAGCGCCATCCGCGGCGTCATCCGGCTGGGCGTGGCGGAGACGGTGGTCCACACCTGGCTCAGCCAGCTGATCGAACGGCTGAACGCCCTCTACCCCGCCGTGTCGCTGGAGATCGAGGTCGAAACCTCGCCCAGCCTGCGCGATGCGCTCGCCCGGCACGAGCTGGACGTGGCGGTGATGCTGGCCTCCTACACCGACGTGCGGTTCCGGGCGATCCCGGTCGGCAACTATCCGCTGGGCTGGGTGGCGAGCCCGACGCTGCCCCTGCCCGAGGAGCCGGTGTCGCTGCGCGATCTGGCGGCCTGGCCGATCATCACCTTCTCCCGCACCACCCAGCCCTATGGCGTGATCCGCGAGATGTTCTCCTCGGTCGGATTGCAGGTGCGGATGTTCGGCAACAGCTCGCTCGCCAGCGTCGTCCGCATGGCGGTGGACGCGGTCGGCGTCAGCGTGATCCCGACAGTGATCGTCCAGCGTGAATTGGCGGAAGGCCGGCTTCGCCTGATCCGCTCGCAGGCGCCCTTGCCGGGGATGACCTTCTGCGCGGCCCATTCCGCCACGGCGGAGAACCACATGGCGTCGGTCGTCGCCGATCTGGCCGCCGCGGTGGCCGCCGACTACGAAGCGACGACCGGCAACGAGGCGCCGCACGCCACAGGGGCGAGCCGGAGCGCATTAGAAAGCGATTGATTGCCGCAGCTTATCAATCCAGATCAAAACTTACGATTGGACGCACCCAAGACTGTTCGTGTCATCATCCTGTCAGAAGCGCAACCGAACAGCCGTAAAGGCCCGCGCTGCAAGCCACCAAGGCACTGAACAGAGGAGATTTCACGATGCGGTTCGCGGCAGCGATCACCGACCCCACCCGCATGCCCACCCGCCGCCAGACGATCAAGCGCATGCTTGCCGCGGCGGCCCTGCTGACCACGACCGCACTGACCGGCATCGGCTTCGGCGCCGCTCCGGCCCGGGCCCAGGATGAAATCCGCATCGGCGTGATCTATCCGCTGACCGGTGCCGCCGCCTCGACCGGCGTCGAACTGAAGGCCGCCGCCGAACTGGCCGCCGCCATCGTCAACAAGGAAATCCCCGCCCCGCCGGGGCTGGTCGCCGGCATCGGCCTGCCGAACCTGAAGGGGGCCAAAATCAAGCTGATCTTCGGCGACCACCAGGGCAACCCGCAGGTCGGCGCCACCGAGGCCGAGCGGCTGATCACCAGCGAGAAGGTCGTGGCGCTGACCGGAGCCTATTTCTCCAACGTCACCGCCACCGCCAGCCAGGTCGCCGAACGCTACGGCGTGCCGTTCCTGAACGGCGAGTCCTCCTCGGCCTCGCTGACCCAGCGCAAGTTCAAATGGTTCTTCCGCACCACGCCCCATGACGACCTGTTCGTCGGCAACTTCTTCACCTTCCTCGGCGACATGGAGAAGAAGACCGGCGACAAGCTGCGCAACATCGCGCTGTTCAACGAGAACACGCTGTGGGGCAACGAGACGACCAAGCTTCAGGTGAAGCTGTCGGAGGAGCAGAAGTTCACCATCGCCGAGAAGATCCTCTACCCGGCGAAGACGACGCAGATGACGTCGGAGGTGCAGCGCATCAAGGCCGCCGGCCCGGCGGTCATCATGCAGTCCAGCTACCTCGGCGACGCCATCCTGTCGATGAAGACCTACAAGGAGCTGGGCTTCCTGCCGAAGATGCTGCTGGCCAACGACGCCGGCTTCAACGACAGCGAGTTCCTGAAGACCATGGGCAAGGATGGCGAGTTCGTCATCAGCCGCGAGGTCTGGGCGCTCGATCAGGCCGAACGCAACCCGCTGATCAAACAGGTCAACGACCTGATGCAGAAGCGGTCGGGCGTGAACTTCAACGGCAATTCGGCCCGCGCCTTCACCGGCATCGCCGTGCTGGCCGACGCGCTGGACCGTGCCGGCTCGACCAAGCCCGACGCGATCCGCGAAGCGCTCCAGAAGACCGACATCCCGGCCAGCGGCCTGATCATGCCGTGGAAGGGCGTCAGGTTCGACGCCAGCGGCCAGAACGAGCTGGGCACCGGCATCATCGTCCAGGTCCAGGGCGGCCAGTATGTGACGGTGTGGCCGTTCGACGTGGCGACCAAGCCGGTCGTCTACCCGATGCCCGCCTGGGACGGCCGCTGACCACCGCTTCTTTCATCGGGCTGCTGCTTACCCTTTCCTTTCCCGGAAAAGGGGGAGCCCGTCGCGTCGCGACGGGTAGGGCTACGGAGATGTTCAGTCGGTTCCGCGCTTCGATCCACGATGCATCTCCCGCCCGGCGCCATCGGCGCCACCCTTTCCGGGATGGGAAAGGGGCTTTTCCCGCACAGTTCCTCCGGCCCACCCTGACCGCAAAAGGGGTGCTGCAATGACCGCAGACATTCTTTTCCAAGTGCTCGTCTCGGGCCTGCTGATCGGGCTGATCTACGCCCTGGTCGCGGTCGGTCTGACGCTGATCTTCGGCGTGATGGACATCGTCAATTTCGCCCATGGCGAATTCCTGATGCTGGGCATGTATGCCAGCTTCTGGGCCTTCGCCCTCTTCGCCATCGACCCCATCGTGGCGCTTCCCCTGACGGCGTTGCTGCTGTTCGCGGTCGGCGTCATCGTCTACCAGACGGTGATCCGCCGCATCCTGAAAGCGCCGATGCTGTCGCAGATCTTCGCGACCTTCGGCCTGATGATCCTGCTGCGCGGCCTGGCGCAGTTCTTCTGGAAGCCGGACCACCGGCTGATCCCGCACAGCCTCGTCAGCGGCAACGTTGCTTTCGGTCCCGTGCAGTTCGGCCTGCCGCAGTTCGTCGCCGCGCTCGGTGCCGTCGGCGTGACCGGTGCCCTGTGGATGTTCCTGCACCGCACCCGGCTCGGCACCGCGCTGGAAGCCACCGCCATCGACCGTGAGGCCGCCACCCTGATGGGCATCGACGGCCAGAAGATGTTCGCGCTCGCCTGGGGCATCGGCGCCGCCTGCGCCGGTCTGGCCGGCGGGCTGATCGCCACCTTCTTCCCGATCTTCCCGGAGGTGGGGTCGAACTTCATCCTGATCGCCTTCGTGGTGGTCGTGCTCGGCGGCTTCGGCAGTGTCACCGGCGCCTTCCTGGCCGGCATCATCGTCGGGCTGATCGAGGTGCTGGGCGGCTTCCTGGTCGGCCCGGAATACAAGACCGCCATCGTGCTGTCGCTGCTGCTGATCGTGCTGCTGGTGCGTCCGCGCGGCCTGCTGGGGAAAGCCTGATGACGACCGGAACCAACTCCTCACGTAAGATGGCCGGCACCGCCGCCCTGCTGGCGCTCGCCGCCGTCCTGCCGCTGGCGGTCACCGAACCGTCGCAGCAGAATTTCCTGATCCTGATCCTGATGGGCGCCCAGATGGGCGTCGCCTGGAACATCGTCGGCGGCTATGCCGGGCAGGTCTCGCTCGGCCATGCGGTGTTCTACGGCATCGGTGCCTACACCTCGACCATGCTGCTGCTGACCCTGGGTCTGACGCCCTGGATCGGTGCCTTGGCCGGCGGGCTGGTGGCGGCGGCCTTCGCGCTCGCCATGGGCTGGCCCTGCTTCCGGCTGAAGGGGCATTATTTCGCCATGGCGACCATCGCGGTGGCGGAGATCATGCAGATCCTGGTCACCAACAGCGACGCCCTCGAAGGGGCCGTCGGCCTCTACCTGCCGATGGACCAGAGCGGCTGGGGCGTGCTGATCTTCCTGTCGAAGCTGCCCTACTACTACGTCATCCTCGGCCTGCTGGTGCTGACGGTGCTGGTGTCCTGGGCAATCGAGCGCAGCCACATCGGCTATTATTTCCGCGCCATCAAGGACGAGCCGGAAGCGGCCCGCGCGCTGGGCGTCAGCCTGACCCGCTACAAGCTGATCGCCCTGACGGTGTCGGCCTTCCTGACGGCGATGGGCGGTAGCTTCTACGCCCAGAAGGAGATGTTCATCGATCCGGGTTCGGTGTTCGCCACGACGATCTCGATCAAGATCGCGCTGATCGCCATCCTGGGCGGCGTCGGCCGGCTGATGGGACCGGTGCTGGGCGCCGTCATCCTCATCACCATCGAGGAATACAGCCGCACCCTGTTCGGCAGCACCGGGTCCGGCACCGACATGATCATCTACGCCGCCATGATCATCCTGGTCGCCGTGTTCAGCCCGTCCGGCGTGCTGGGCCTGCTGGGTGACCTGCGGCGCCATCTGCCCGGCGCCAAGCCGGCCGAGGCCAAGACCAGCGCCAAGGAGATCCGCCCGTGAACACCGCCCCCCTGCTTGCCGTTGACGGCCTGGGCAAGGCCTTCGACGGGTTGGTCGCCAACCGCGACATCAGCTTCATCGTCCATCACGGCGAGATCATCGGGCTGATCGGCCCGAACGGCGCCGGCAAGACCACCCTTTTCAACTGCCTCGCCGGCTTCCACACCCCCACCACCGGCCGCATCGCCTTCGAAGGGCAGGACATCACCGGCTCGACGCCGGAGGCGGCGGCAGCACTCGGCATCGCCCGCACCTTCCAGATCGTCCGCGTCTTCCAGTCGATGACGGCACTGGAGAACGTCATGGTCGGCGCCATGCTGCGCAACAAGCGGGTGGCCGAGGCGCGCGAGCGGGCGGAGGACGAGCTGGCCTTCGTCGGCCTGTCGCACCGGGCGGACACCCCGGCGTCGGACCTGACGGTGTCGGAACAGAAGCGGCTGGAGGTCGCCCGCGCCCTCGCCACCGAACCCAAGCTGATCCTGCTGGACGAGGTGATGGCCGGCCTTAACCCGACCGAGGTACGCGAGGCCTCTGCCCTGGTCCACCGCATCCACCAGCGCGGGATCGCCAGCATCATCGTCGAACATGTGATGGAGGGCATCATGCCCATCGCCCACCGGATGCTCGTGCTGGATTACGGCGCCAAGATCGCCGACGGCACCCCGGCCGAGATCGCCGAGAACCCGGCGGTCATCGCCGCCTATCTGGGGGAGTGAGACGATGCTCCAACCGACGCTGTCCGAACCCGTCCGCCCCGTCGCCCCCGCTCCGGCTCCCGCGGGCGAGACGATGCTGCAGGTCCGCAACATCCAGTCCAGCTACCGCCGCGTCCCGGCGATCCGCGACATCAGCCTGACCCTGAAGCGGGGCGAGATCGTCGCGCTGGTCGGCGGCAACGGCAACGGCAAGTCGACCACGCTGCGTGCCGTCGCCGGACTGAATGCGCTCGACGGCGGGTCGATCCTGCTGAAGGGCCAGGACATCTCGTCCGTTCCCGCCCACGAGCGGGTGAAGCGCGGGCTGGTGCTGGTGCCGGAAGGCCGCCGCCTGTTCCCGCGCCTGACGGTGGAACAGAACCTGATGCTGGGCGGCTTCACCACCAGCGATGCGGCCAAACGCGAGCAAACGCTCCAATTCGCCTACGACACCTTCACCGTGCTCGGCGAACGCCGCCGCCAGCAGGCCGGCACCCTGTCGGGCGGCGAACAGCAGATGCTGGCGATGTGCCGCGGCCTGATGAGCCAGCCCGACCTCCTGATGCTGGACGAACCGTCCTGGGGCGTCGCGCCCAAGCTGGTCACCCGCATCTTCGAGACCATCCAGCTGATCCGCCAGCGCGGCATCACCGTGCTGCTGGTCGAACAGAACGTCCACCGCGCGCTGGAGATCGCCGACCGCGGCTATGTCATCCAGACCGGCCGCGTCGTGATGGAAGGCAGCGGCCAGGACCTGCTGGGCAACGACGAGGTGCGGCAGGCGTACTTGGGCATGTGAGATCTTTTCCGTCGACGAACGCCATCTTTCCGAATCCATTTCCGGACGATCCCCATGACGACCACTCCCCTCTCCGCCGCTGCCGAACGCCTGCGCATCCGCAGCGGCGCCAACAGCGGCCAGACCGCCGGCCTCGCCCCCGGCCATGTCCAGGCCAACCTCGCCATCCTGCCGGCGGACTGGGCCGGCGACTTCCTGCGCTTCTGCCAGGCCAACCCGCGGCCCTGTCCGCTGCTGGCGGTGTCGGAGGTCGGCGACCCGCGCCTGCCGACGCTGGGCCACGACATCGACATCCGCACCGACGTGCCGCGCTACCGCGTCTATCGCGACGGCGTGCTCTCCGCCGAGCCGACCGACATCGGCGACCTGTGGCAGGACGATTTCGTCGCCTTCCTGATCGGCTGCTCCTTCTCCTTCGAAGAGGCCCTGCTGGCCGACGGGCTGCCGGTGCGCCACATCGCGATGAACCGCAATGTCCCGATGTACGAGACCAGCATCCCCTGCACCCCGGCCGGCCGCTTCGGCGGCACCATGGTGGTGTCGATGCGGCCGATGGTGCCGAAGGACGCCATCCGCGCCATCCAGATCACCTCGCGCTTCCCGTCGGTGCACGGTGCGCCGGTGCATTTCGGCGATCCGGCCGCCATCGGCATCCGTAACATCGCCCAGCCGGAACATGGCGAGGCGGTTCCCATCGAGCCCGGCGAGGTGCCGGTCTTCTGGGCCTGCGGGGTGACGCCACAGGTCGCGATCCGCAACGCCCGTCCGCCCATCGCCATCAGCCACAGCCCCGGCGCGATGCTGATCACCGACCTGCTGAACACGCACCTGTCAGTGCTCTGACCGCCCCTCTCCCCCGCTTCATCCCCTGCGATACCGGCCGCCGCGCGGGCATTCCGCCTCGCGCGGACACGGTGGAGGCTTGCCCGATGCCAACCCCGTCTTCCATTCGCCTGCTCTCTTCCACCGTTCTCCTGCTGACGGCCGTCGCGGCGCCGGCTTCGGCCGACCAGCTGCGCATGGTGGCGCTCAGCTTCCCGCCGCTGATCTATGACGACGGCGGCAAGCCGGCCGGCATCGCCTACGACATCGTGACCGAGGCGATGAAGGCCGCCGGGCATGCCGTGACGGTGGAGATCATGCCGTGGGCCCGCGCGCTCGACACCGTGCGCGAGGGCGGGGCGGACGCCGTCTTCACCGCCTACAAGACGCCGGAGCGCGAGCAGTTCCTGAACTACTCCAATCAGGTGCTGGTGCCGCAGGTGGTCTCGCTGTTCGTGGCGAAGGACAGCCCGGTCAGCTTCGACGGCGATCTGTCCAAGCTGGCCGACCGCAAGTTCGGCGTGGTCAACCAGATCAGCTACGGCTCCATCGTCGACGACGCGATCAAGACCGGCGTGCTGCCGGCGGTGGAGAAGTCGAACGACAGCGATAGCAACGTCAAGAAGCTGGTCTCCGGCCGTTTCGAGGTCATGCCCAGCAACCGCTATGTCGCGCAGTATTTCCTGAAGCAGGCCGGCGCCCTGGACAAGGTCAAGGAACTGACCCCGGCGGTGCAGGACATCCCCAGCTACATCGCCTTCACCAAGGCGCGCGACACCGCAAAGCTGCGCGACGAGTTCGATGCCGGGGTCGCGGCGATGAAGGCCAGCGGCGCCTACCAGCAGATCCTGGACAAATACGCCCGCTGACCGGCGAGCCTTCCCCCTCCGACCAGCTTTCGAGAAGCCGCCATGAGCGTGACCACCCCGGTCCCGGCCCCCGTTCTGCGGGCGGCCGGGGACAGTGCCCTGATCGTCGAGTTGGGCGACGGCATCGCCCCGGATCTGAATGCCGCCGTCCACCGGCTCGACCGCCGCATCGCCGACGCCCAGCTGCCGGGCATCGTCGAGACGGTGCCGACATACCGCTCGATCCTCGTGCAGTTCGACCCGGCGGTGACGGCTGCCGAACCGCTGGGCCAAGCCCTGTTAGGGCTGGCAACCGAGCTGACGCAGGCGGTGGCGGAGCCGCAGCTGCGCTGGATCGTGCCGGTCTGTTTTGGCGGCGCCCATGGCGAGGATCTGGACGAGGTGGCCCGCCGCTCCGGCCTCGGCACGGAGGAGGTGGTGCGGCTGCACTGCACCGCCGACTACCGGGTCTACATGCTGGGCTTCTCTCCCGGCTTCGCCTATCTCGGCGGCCTGCCGGAGATGCTGCACCAGCCCCGGCGCGAGAACCCGCGCATGGTCACCCCAGCCGGCAGCGTCATGCAGGGCGGGGCGCAGGCGGCGATCTCTCCCATCGCCATGCCCAGCGGCTGGCACCTGCTGGGCCGCACCCCGGCCCGGACGTTCGATCTCAAGAGGGAGCCGCCCTTCCTGCTGGCCCCCGGCGACCGCATCCGCTTCACCGCGATCAGTGCTGCCGAATACGACCGCCTGGACGGTATCAGCGGCTATCTGCCGGACTGCGAAACAGTAACGTCCTCCGTCGCCCTGATGCAGGGAGCCGCCGCATGACCACCCATCTGCGCGTGGCGGCAGCCGGTCCCAGCTCCACCATTCAGGACCACGGCCGGGTCGGCTATCAGCGCTATGGCGTCTCGGTCGCCGGGGCGGCCGACCCGCTGCTGCATGCCGCCGCCAACGCCCTGGTCGGCAACCGGCCGGGGGAGGGGGCGGTGGAGTTCGCCCTGGCCGGCGACAGCGTGACGGTCGAGGGCGGGCCGGTGCGCATCGCCGTCGCCGCCGATGCCGACCTCACGGTGGATGGCGATCCGGTGCCGGGCTGGACCAGCCTGCGCCTGACCGACGGCCAGACCCTGCGCATCGGGACCTTGCGCAGCGGCATGCGCGGCTATTGGGCGGTGGAGGGCGGCTTCGCGCTTCAGCCGGTGCTGGGCAGCGTCGCCACCCACATACGCAGCCGTATGGGCGGGCTGGACGGCGGAGCGCTGAAGGCCGGCGACCGGCTGCCGCTCGCCCTCGACCAGGCGGCGGACCGGGGCGAGCGCTGTCTCGACCCCTCCCTGTTGCCGGCGCGCGGCGGGCGGCTGCGCGTGATGCTCGGACCGCAGCAGGACTATTTCACCGCCGCCGGGATCGAAGCCTTCCTGGAGGAGGACTACGCCCTCAGCCACGAGGCCGACCGCATGGGCTGCCGGCTGGACGGCCCGGTGATCGAACATTCCCGCGGTTTCAACATCACGTCGGACGGCATCCCGCTGGGGGCCGTGCAGGTGCCGGGCACCGGGCGGCCCATCGTGCTGCTGGCCGACCGCCAGACCACCGGCGGCTATCCCAAGATCGCCTGTGTCGTCGGGCCGGACGTAGCGGCGCTGGCGCAGATGCGGCCCGGCGAGCGGTTGCGCTTCGCTGCCGTCGACGCGGCGGAGGCCGGACGCATCCAGGCCCGCCATCGCGAGCTGGTGGACGGCCTGCCGGCGCTGCTGCAATCGGCCGGCGGCTTCGCCCTCTACGACAGCGGCCGGCTGCTCGGCTTCAACCTGATCGGCGGCGCCGTCACCGGCTGGGACTGACCTTTCGCTTTCCAACGCCCCAACACCCACAATGGAGTGGACCTGATGCTGCAGCGTGTGGGCCGTACCCTTGCCATGCGTGTCGTCGTTCCCATCGCCCTGATGGTCACGGTCATCAGCGCGACCGGCATAGCCGCCGTCGTCACCGTCAACCGCGAGGATGCCCGCACCGCGTTGGAGGACCGGGCCGCCGTCACCGTCCGCGTCATCGCCGGCGGGTTGGCCGAGCCGCTGTGGAACGTCGATGCCGACTCCGCCGCGGCACAGCTCGCCGCGCTGACCAACGATCCCGACTATCTCGGCAGCCGGGTGCTCGATCCCAAGGGACAGGTCTTCGCCAAGAGCGGCGATGTGTCGGACGGCGACCCGTCGGTGCTGGTCCGCCATGCTGACATCCTGCGCAAGGCCGGCACCCGGATGGAGAAGCTCGGCACCGTGGAAATCCACCTGTCGCCCCGCCGGGCCGAACGGCAGGCGGCGGAGCGGGGGTGGCTGCTGGCCGGCGGCGGGCTGGCGGCGCTGGTGGCGCTGTGCGGCGTGCTGTTCCTGATGGTGCGCGGCGCCACCCGGCCCATCGTCCGCCTGACCGGGGTGATGACCCGGCTGGCCGCCGGCGAGCGCGCGGTGGATGTGCCGTCGCTCGACCGCCGCGACGAGATCGGCCGCATGGCCGAAGCCGTGCAGGTCTTCAAGGAGCAGGGCGCCGCCAAGCAGCGGCTGGAGGCCGAACAGGTCGAACTGCGCCGGCAGTCCGAGGCGGAGCGCCATGCCGCCATCGCCGCGGTTGCCGACGATTTCGAACGGCGCGTCGGCAGCACGCTGGGAGAAGTGATGCGCACCACCGACGGCATGGGGCTCGCCACCCGCAGCCTTGCCGGGGTGGCCGAACACAACGGTCAGGTCAGCCGGCAGGCCGCCGGCAATGCCGCGACGGTCAACGCCTCGGTCGACGGCATGGCCGCCGCGGTGGACGAGCTCGTCGCCTCCATCCGCGAGATCTCGGCCCAGGCCCAGCATTCGCAATCCATCGCCGACGAGGCGTCGCGCCGCGCCGGCCGCGCCACCGATCAGGTGGCCGGGCTGGTCCAGGCGTCGGACCGGGTTTCGGCGGTGGTGACGCTGATCCACGCCATCGCCAAGCAGACCAATTTGCTGGCCCTGAATGCCACCATCGAGGCGGCCCGCGCCGGCGAGGCGGGAAAAGGCTTCGCCGTGGTGGCCGGCGAGGTGAAGGCGCTGGCGACCCAGACCGCCAAGGCGACCGAGGATATCGAGACGCAGATCCGCGCCATCCAGGGCTCCACCGGCTCCGCCGCCGAGGAGATCGTCGAGATCGCCCGCGTGGTGGAAAGTCTCAGCCAGATCAGCGCCTCCATCGCCGCGGCGGTCGAGGAGCAGAACGCTGCGACGGCGGAGATCGGCCGCGGCGTCAGCGAAGCCGCCCAGGGGGTGCGCGCCCTGCTGGGCGACGTCAACGCCACCTCCGAAGTGGCCGGACAGACCGGCGATGCCTCGGCGCAGCTCGACACCGCCGCCGGCATGTTGACCGACCAGATGGGGGCGATGCGCAGCGAGGTTGCCGGCTTCATCCATTCCCTGCGACAGTCGGATGCGGCGTGAAAACGCCGGGGCCTTCTGACGATTGAACGAGCGAGAAACGCCATGCCGAGCATCGATCTGAACTGCGACATGGGGGAAGGGTACGGCGCCTGGACCATGGGCGACGACCGGGCGATGCTGGACATCGTCACCTCCGCCAACATCGCCTGCGGTTTTCATGCCGGCGATCCCACCATCATGGCCGATACAGCCAAGCTGGCGGGAGAGAAGGGGGTCCGCATCGGCGCCCATCCCGGCTTCGAGGACCGCTCCGGCTTCGGGCGCCGCGTCATGCGCGGCATCGCGACGACGGAGGTCGAGCGGCTGGTCGCCTATCAGGTCGGCGCGCTCCAGGCCTGCGCCGCCCTGTCGGGCCGGCGGGTGACCCATGTAAAGCCGCACGGCGCCCTCTACAACATGGCGGCGGTGGAACCGGATCTGGCCGGTGCCATCGCCCGCGCCGTCAGGGCGGTCGACCCCGCCCTGCTGTTCGTCGTCCCGCCGCTGAGCGCCATGGAGCGCGCCGGCCAGGATCTGGGCCTGCGCGTGGCGCGCGAAGCCTTCGCCGACCGCACCTATGAGGATGACGGCACCCTGACGCCGCGCAACGTTGCCGGGTCGGTGATCCACGATCCGGATCTGGCCGCCGCCCGTGTGGTACGGATGGTGCTGGACGGGGCGGTGGAGAGCCGGCACGGCACCCGGCTGCCCATCGTGGCGGACACCATCTGCGTCCATGGCGACACGCCGACCGCTGTCGCCATGGCGGCAACCGTCCGCCGTGCATTGGAAGCGGCGGGCGTCGTGGTGGCGGCGGTGGTCTAGCAGTCGAGCGCGGTGTCGGGCTCTCATATGAGGCGGTTCGGTGCTGGTTCCGGGCGACGTCCAGCCCGATCCTGGCCGCTTCGATGGCGGTCTGCTGCGACAGGAAATCGGGCCGGAAGCTCAGCGGATGTCGGGCCGCTTCCGGCGTAGGACTGCATTCATGTCCGCTCGATCAGGCCCTGATGTCGAGCGGCCTGTCCGCACCGGCCGCGACCGGCGGCACGCCGTTGCGGAACAGCGGCATGTCCTTCAGATCCTTGACATAGCCGCCCGTGGCGACGGCGCCGGGCACCTTGTCCTTGAGGCCGTCCAGGGCGCCTTTGATCATGCGGACCAGCGGGCTGTCGCTGTCGAGGGCATCGGGTTCCTGGCCGCTGTCGCGCATCGACTGCTCATAGCCGAACTGGGCGGCGGCACGTTGGACGGCCCAGTTGTCGGACGTCTTCTCCTCGTCGCTGGCGCCGTCCAGCAAGGATGCTCCGGCGCGATAGCGGGCTGCGGGATTGTTGCCCGTCGGGTCGGCGGCCATCATGGCCTGCCCCTGTTGCTGGGACATGATCGACTGGGCGGTATCCTGTTCGTCCTTCGAAAAGCTGCCGTCGCTGTTGCTGGCGATGGCGTAGAGGGAGCGGCGGTCCAGTCCGCCGAAGACGGTGTCCCAACTCTCCTGCGTCGCGTGCATATAGTCCATCGGCTTGCCCTTGGCGGCCAGCTCGGCGTATTTGGCATCGATGGTCGTGCGGGCGTCCTTGGCGACGGTCGCGAAATCCTTTTTCCCGGCGGATTGGGCGGCAGCCTGACCGGACAGGGAGGTCTGGGCCGTCTTCGACAGCGTGACGACCGCGGCGGTGTCGCGCGCACCGCCGGTGGGGCCGCCGCTTTCACCCGCCGCCTCCGCCATGCCCTTGGAGGTGGGCGGCGTGCTGGCGAACTGAACGGGCGGCTGCCGACTTGTGCCCGTGGGAGTCAGTACGTTCATCGGTCACTCTCCCGCTGCCGGCGGCTTGCCGGCGGCTTGATGCGCCGGCAAGCCATGACACTTTTTAGTAACGATACAGCGTATTCACTGTACCGAAGGCTGTGTTGCGGGTCGATCAATAAATTCGGAAGTTGACGGTCCAGTCGCCATTGCTGTTGACGTTGCTCGCGATGCCGGAGCAGTTCACGCCCGTGGCGCTTGGGGGTGGCGTTGGTCGTCGGCCGGTTCCAGACGGCGTCGGACATGGTGCGCGACGGCACGAAGAAGCACCGCTTCAGAGTGTCCCGGCAGCGATAATGGAAGCCGCCGCCCGTGGAGGTCGGATAGGGGCTGGTCACGCTGATGCGGCGGCCGTCGGTGTTCATCGCCACCGCGGTGGATATCCGCCCGCACCGACCTCACGCATAACGCGAGTGACCCCAAATTTTTGCATCGCAGCATGCAAAGAGCGGGTCACAGTTTTGTCAGAATTTTAGACGAACATCTCTCAAACCGGAAAGGATACACAAGGCCGTATCGACCAAACGGACAGTCGACCATCGGCCGAACAGCACAGGGCTTGCCAAATGAAACGAAGCATTTCCATGCCTATTCTGGCGGCAATGACGATTTTATCGGCAACCGGTGCGTCTGCGGATATCCTATACCAAAAGGGTAGTTTTTCAGATCAGCGGCATTTCTTGGCCGTCGATGTCTCATGGGGGGAGCTTGAGATCGGGCAGGCCGACAGCGCCCGCAACCGGCTGGTCGGGGCGGCGGCCGTGCCGGCCTCCACCGGGGCCGGCAGCCGGACGGCGAAGCTCAGCTATTACACCCCGCCGCTGCGCGGTTTCGAACTGGGCGCCAGCTACACCCCGATGCCGCGCGGGGCCGGCGACATGCCCGACCCGCGCGAGGCCATGCATCTGGTGGAGGCGGCGGTGCGCAAGACCATCCTGATGGGCGGCATCAGCACCCGCTTTTCCGCCGGGACCAGCCGGGCGCGGGTGCGCAGCGACAGCCGCCGCCTGCCGCGCCAGTCCTGGATCGTCGGCACCCAGTTCGCCTGGCAGAGCGTGACGCTCGACGGCGACCTGCGCCAGCAGCAGGAGTCCGACGGCGTGTCGGTGCGCAGCCTGAACGCGGCGCTGGCCTATGGGAGCGGCGACATGACCCTGTCCTTCCGGGCGCGGCGGACACTGCCGGAGAATGGTGCCGCCAGCGGCCATTACCTCGCCGATCTGGCCTATCGCATCACGCCGCGCTGGCAGGTGATGGCCGACACCAACATCGACACCGGTGCCGAATCCATGGGCACGGTGGTCAAGGTCGGCGCGCGTCTGGTGTTCTGACCGCATCGGCTGCGGCGGGGCGATGGCATCACCATCCCCCCCGCCTCAGCCGGTGGCGAACCGCTCAGTTCGCCGCGAAGCAATAGAGCAGCCCGGCGCCGCCGGTGCTCTTCAGCGCGTCCTGGCTGCAGCCGCCGCGCGAGGCGTGCGACGAGTTCCAGGATTTCGCCGGCGGCTGCTCGTCCAGGCCCATGCGGTCATGGTGGCCGAGCATGGCCGCACCCTCGGTCCCGCTTCTGGTCCAGTTGCCGCAGGTCATGTCCTGGCCGGCGGGGAAGGCGGTGCCGTCGGGCTGCGACCCGGTCAGGATGTCGTGCGTGTTGGGCTGGTCGCCGCGGCCGTTGACCGCCTCGCCCTTCTCGTTCAGCGCGGTCTGCTTGGTCAGGGCGTTGGTGCCGTGCAGCTCTTCGACCGAGCGGGCGACCATTTCGCCCTTGGCGTTCTGCCAGGGCCCCTTGCCGATGCGGTCGCGCGCATTGACCGCCGGCTGGCCGTCGGCGGCCTGGGTGCTGAGATAGGCCCGCCATGTGCGGCTGCCGGCGCCGGCAGCCTGGGCCAGCTGCTGGCAATGCTGGTCGGCACCGGCCAGCCCGCCGAGATCGGCCCCCTTGCCGGTGCCGGCGCTGGTGACGAAGAAGGTCATGGCGGACGGGCCGGCCTGCTGCGCCGACGCAGCCGCCGGGATCGCCAACAGGAAGGCGGCCGCCGCCGCGGTCCGGATGCTCGCACCGATCATGGTTTCTCTCCCTTTGCCGTTGTTTTCCCCGCCAGATCAGCCCTTGCCGGCGGAGCCAGTTGAAGGAGGACGCTCCGGCGGGCCGATTCATTCCCCTGGATTTGCCGATCCCAGCGCGGCCGAACCCAACGCAGTGGTCAGCCGGTCAACCGCCTCGTCCACCTCCGCCGCCGTGGTGCCGCGGCCCAGCCCGAAGCGCAGGCTGGCATGGGCGTCCGCCGCGGACAGGCCGAGCGCCAGCAGGACATGCGACGGCTCGCCAGCCCCGCTGTGGCAGGCCGACCCGGTGGCGACGGCAAGCTCCGGCAGATCCAGCAGCAGGTCGGCGGCGTCGATGCCGGGAACGGTGACGTTCAGGCAGCCGGCCAGCCCGTCGACCGCTCCGTTGCGGCGGATGCCCGGCAGCCGCTGGTGCAGGCGCTGCCAAAGCCGGTCACGCAGCGCGCCGATGCGGCTGGCATCCTCCTCCCGTCTCTGCCGCGCCAGCCGGCAGGCGGCGCCCAGCCCGACGCAGAGCGGCGTCGGCAGCGTTCCCGCCCGCAAGCCGCGCTGCTGCCCGCCGCCGGCCGAGGCCGGCACCGGCCGGAAGGGCGGCCGGACGATCAGCGCGCCGATGCCCATCGGCCCATACAGCTTGTGCCCCGACAGGCTGAGGCCGTGCAGCCCGAGCGCCGCCATGTCGAGCGTGCGCGTGCCCAGCGCCTGCACCGCGTCGCTGTGCATCGTCGCGCCATGTCGTGCGGCGACCGCGGCCAGCTCTGCCAGGGGCTGGACCGTCCCGACCTCGTTGTTCGCGGCCATCACCGAGACCAGGGACGGTTTCGGCAGGCCGGCCAGGGCGCGGTCCAATCCGGCCGGATCGACCAAGCCGCTGCCGTCGACCGGCAGCACGGCCACCGGATGGCCGCGCCGCCGCAGCTCGGGCAGGCAGCCGAGGATGCTGGCATGCTCCACCGCCGAAACGACGCAGCCGCCGCCCGCCGGCACCCCGCCCAGCAACGCCAGCGCGTTGGCCTCGGTGGCGCCGGAGGTGAAGACGACCTCGCCCGGCTGCGCGCCGACCAGGGCGGCGACTTCGCCCCTTGCCTGTTCGATGGCATCGGCGGCGCGCCAGCCGGCCGGATGGGCGGCGTGCGGGTTGCCGGCCGCGTCAATCCGCATCCAGGGCAGCATCGCCTCCAGCACCTGCGGGTCGAGCGGCGTCGAGGCCAGATGGTCGAGATAGATCATGGCACAGTATCGCGCCATCGCACGGGGAAGGGGAGGGGAGATGCCCGCCTCCCCTCCCTGCCTTCACTTCGCCGGCTGGTCCGGCCGTTCCGCCGACTGTGCGGTGGCGGTGCCGCCGACGCGCCAGATCGCGTTGCCGACATCGTCGGCGACCAGCAGGGCGCCCTTGTTGTCCAGGATCACACCGACCGGGCGGCCCTGAGCCTTGCCGTCCTTGTCGAGGAAGCCGGTCAGCACGTCCACCGGCTCGCCGGACGGCTTGCCGTTGCGGAACGGCACGAAGATCACCTTGTAGCCGCTGGCCGGGTCGCGGTTCCACGAGCCGTGCTGGCCGATGAAGGCGCCCTCCTGCAGGTTCGGCGGCAGGTCGCCCTGGCGGGAGAAGGTCAGGCCGAGCGAGGCGGTGTGCGGACCCAGCGCATAGTCGGGCGGGATCGCCTTGGCGACGAGGTCAGGGCGCTGCGGCTCCACCCGCTGGTCGACATGCTGGCCGTAATAGCTGTAGGGCCAGCCATAGAAGCCGCCGTCCTTCACCGAGGTCATATAGTCGGGGACGAGGTCGCTGCCGATCTCGTCGCGCTCGTTGACGGCGGTCCACAGGACGCCGGAGGTCGGCTCCCAGTCCATGCCGTTCGGGTTGCGCAGGCCCGACGCGAAGATGCGGTGCGCCCCGGTCTTCAGGTCGATTTCCCAGATGGCGGCGCGGCCCTGCTCCGCCTCCATCCCGTTCTCCCCGACATTGCTGTTGGAGCCGACGGTGGCATAGAGCTTGGTGCCGTCGCGGCTGGCGATGATGTTCTTGGTCCAATGGTGGTTGATCGGCCCGCCCGGCAGGTCGACGACCTTCACCGGCTTGGCGGCGATCCGGGTGTCGCCCGGCTTGTAGGGCACCTTCACCACGGCGTCGCTGTTGGCGATGTAGAGGTCGCCGCCGACCAGCGCCATGCCGAAGGGCGAGTTCAGCCCTTCGATGAAGGGTTCGCGGACATCGGCCTTGCCGTCGCCGTCGCTGTCGCGCAGCAGGGTGATGCGGTTGGCGCTGGGCGTCTTGGCGCCGGCCTTGCCCATCACCAGCCCCATGACCCAGCCCTTGATGCCCTTGCCGTCCTCCGGCTTCGGCGGGGCGTTGGTCTCCGCCACCAATATGTCGCCGTTCGGCAGGGCCAGCATCCAGCGCGGATGGTCCAGGCCGGTGGCGAAGGCGGTGAGGCTCAACCCCTTGGCCGCCACCGGCTGCGCGCCCTGCGGCCAGCCGATGGCGTCGGCGATGTTGACCGTCGGGATCAGCGTGGATTTCGGCGCCGGCAGCGTCGGGTTGGGGCCGGTGCCGGCCGACACCGGCAGGGACGCCTGATCGCCGCAGCCGGCGAGCGACAGGACGGCGACCGTCGCCGAAAGCATGAAGGCGAGCCGTGTGGTGCTGTGCATGCGCCGAATTCCCGCGTCTGTAAGCGTGGAGGGAGTACCCACGTTCAACGCCGGCGCATTCGGGTTGGTTCCGCCGTCAGTGCGGCAGGGCCAGGGCCCGCAGTTCCCCCGCCAGGGCGGCGGCCAGCTTTCCGCCGTCGCACAGCGGCCCGGCGGCCATGCGGGTCCGCAAGGTGCGGCGCAGATCGGCCAGCCCCTGCCGGTCCGCGGCCCAGGCGACGGCGCGCTCGACGTAATCGGCCGGATCGGCGGCGATGCAGCCCTCCACGCCGGCCACCGTCAGGAAGGCGAGCGAATGGCGGCTGGAGAAGGTCTCGCCCGGCAGGGTGACGACCGGCACCCCCATCCACAGCGTTTCCAGGGTCGTGGTGCTGCCGGAGAAGGGGAAGGGGTCGAGCGCCACATCGACCGACGCGCACCAGCGCATATGGTCCAGGCTGCCGGTGGCGCCCACCATCGTCACCCGGCCGGGATCGATGCCGGCGGCGGCCAGCCGGCCGCGCCACAGGGCGGCGGTGTCGGGGCAGGACAGCGCCTTGGTCTTCATCAGCAGGCGCGATCCCGGCGCCCGGCCCAGGATCGCCGCCCAGGCCGCCAGCACGCCGTCGTTCAACTTGGTCAGGATGTTGAAGCTGCCGAAGGTGACCGGCCCGCCCGACAGGCAGGGAGGCGGCGTCAGCGGCAGTTCCTCGACGTCCGGCGGATCGTAGGCGATGAAGGCGTCGGGCATGCGCAGCACACGCTCGGCATAGAAGGCCTCCATCCCGTCCGGCACATGGTGGCGGTCGGCGACCAGCGCATCCATCGCCGCCAGCCCGGTCGTCGCCATATAGCCCGACCACGCCACCTGGACCGGGGCCGGCTTGCGGGCGAAGACGCCGGGACGGCCGCGGGCATTGTGGCCGGCAAGGTCGATCAGCACGTCGGGCCGGTCGTGGCGGATCCGCGCCGCCAGCTCCGCATCGGTCAGGCCGGCGACCGCGGTCCATTGCGCCGCCGCCTTGCGGAAGCGGCCGGTCACGTCGTCGGATTCGCTCTGGTTGGCGTAGAGCAGCAGGCGGATGTCGTGGCCGGGCAGCGCCTCCACCGTGCGGAGGGCGAACAGGCCGGCGGGGTGGCGGCGGAAATCGCCGGACAGGATGGCGACGGTCAGCGGCCCCTTCCGGGCGCCTGCCTTCCCCGGCTTCACCCAGCGCCCGCGGTGCGGCGCGCCATGGACCCGGTCCCAGTCGCGATGCGCCTCCAGCACCGCCGCCGCCGTCACCCCTGGCCGGAACAGCAGCAGATAGGCGAGGTTGGAGCGCACGTCGGCCAGCGTCGGATCGAGCGCCAGCGCCCGCCGGTTGCCGGCCTCCGCCGCGTCGAGCAGCCCCTGGCCCTGGCGGACCAGGGCGAGGTTGGCCTGCGCCTCCGCCAGCGCCGGGTTCCAGGCCAGCGCCGTCCGGTAGGCGTCGGCCGCGGCGCCCAGCCGGTCGGCGCGCTGGCGCACCTCGCCCAGCCGCAGCAGGCAGTCGGCCAGATCCGGGCGGGCGGCCACGGCATGGCGGGCCGCAAGCTCGGCGCCGTCGCGGTCGCCCAGCGCCAGCCGGGCCGCGGCGAGGTTGGACAGGGCCGGAGCATGGTCGGGGCGCAGTGCCAGGGCGCGGCTCAGATCCGCCGCCGCCTCCCGCGGTCGCTCCAGCGCCAGCAGCAGGGCGCCGCGGTTGGCATGCGCCTCGACGAAGGTCGGATCGTCGGCCAGGGCGGCGCGGTAGGCGTCGTCCGCGTCCGCCCGCCGGTCCAGTGCGGCCAGCACATTGCCCAGGTTGAAGCGGGCGCGCGCATAGCCGGGACGGCGCGCCGCCGCCTGCCGGAAGGCGGTCGCCGCCTCCTCCAGCCGGCCCTGCGCCTCCAGCGCGTTGCCGAGATTGTAGAGCGCCTGGGCGAACTCCGGCCGCAGGCGGACCGCCTGCCGGTGGGCGGCCACCGCCTCCTCCAGCCGGCCCAGCGCTTTCAGCGCGCTGCCGAGATTGTCGTGATAATCGGCGACGCGGTGGTTGTGCTGGATGGCGCCGCGGATCAGGCTGACGGCGCGGTCGGGCTGGCCGGATTGCAGGTGGACGACGCCCAGCAGATGGGCGGCGTCGGCATGGCCGGGCAGGGCATCCAGGACGGCATGATAGAGCGCCGCCGCCTCGCCGAGCCGGCCGGCCTGATGATGCGCCACCGCGGCAGCCATCGCTTCCTGGATCGTCGCCATGACGACCGTCATACCGGCTGGCGCGGGCGGGCGCCAGCGCTTTCCCAGTCCGAGGGGGCGCCCAAGCGGGCACCCGTGTGGGCGCGCGCGGTTTTCAACACTTGACCCGGCGGGCCGGGACGGTCAGCTTGCCGGCCGTATACAGCCCCCGGCCGATCCCCGATGAACCGACTGCAACGGTACCTGTTCCGCAACCTGCTGATCGCCACGCTCTATTCGACGGCCGGCCTGACGCTGACCATCTGGCTCAGCCAGTCGTTGCGCCTGATCGAGATCGTGGTCAGCGCCGGCGCGCCGATGGGCATGTTCCTGTGGCTGCTGCTGCTGACCGTGCCGACCTTCCTCGGCATCGTGCTGCCGCTGGCGCTGGTCGGGGCCATCCTGTTCACCTACAACAAGATGGCGACCGACAGCGAGCTGGTGGTGATGCGCGCGGCCGGCGTCGGCCCCTTCTCGCTCTCGACCCCGGCGCTGGCGCTGGCGGTGGGGGTGATGGCCGTCGTCTTCACCCTGAACATCTGGATCACCCCGGCGGCCCACCGCGAGCTGGTGCGGATGGAATACACCGTGCGCAGCGACTATTCGCAGCTGTTCCTGCGCGAGGGCGTGTTCAACGAGGTCGGCGACCGCTTCAGCGTCTTCCTGCGCGACCGCGATTCCGACGGCAACCTGCACAAGGTGCTGATCCATGACGGGCGCCAGCCGGACAAGCCGGTGACGATCATGGGCGACCGCGCGGTGATGCAGACCGGCCCCGACGGCACGCGCTTCGTCGTCTATGACGGCAACCGGCAGGAGCTGGACCGCAAGACCAACCGGCTGTCGCAGCTGTTCTTCGACCGCTATGCCGTCGACCTGAAGGCGGTGGCGCCCCAGGCGGCGGACCGCTGGCCCGACGCCCGCGAACGCACGACGGCGGAGCTGATGGACGGCAACGTCCCGGCCCAGGACGACCGCATGCGCCGCGGCCTGATCGCCGAGCTGCACCACCGCTTCTCCTCGCCGCTGCTGGCCCTGACCTATGCGCTGGTGGCGCTGTCGGCGCTGCTGTCGGGCGAGTTCAACCGGCGCGGCCAGTCCTCCCGCGTCACCATCGCCGTGCTGGCGGTGATGGGGTTGCAGGCGGGCGCGCTGGGCCTGACCAGCCTCGCCGGCAAGGCCACCGTCTTCGTGCCGCTGATGTACGCCATGCCGCTGGCGATGCTGCTGCCGCCGCTCTGGGTGATGTCGCGCGGCCTCAGCCTGCGTCCGGGGCGCCGGAAGGGGGCGCCCGATGCCGACCTCGATGCCCACCCCGATGCCGGCCCGGCCGGGTCGGCGTCATGAGCCGCATTCTCTTCATCACCTCCAACCGGCTGGGCGACGCGGTGCTGTCGACCGGTCTGCTCGGCCACCTGACCGACGCCTATCCGGGCGCGCGGCTGACCGTCGCCTGCGGGCCGCTGCCGGCGCCGCTGTTCCGGTCGGTGCCGGGGCTGGAGCGGCTGATCCCGCTGGCGAAGCGGTCCTATGCGCGGCACTGGCTGCGGCTGTGGCTGGACTGCGTCGGCACGCGCTGGGATCTCGTGGTGGATTTGCGCAATTCGGCGGTCGGGCGGCTGGTGCCGGCGCGGCGCCGCGCCTTCCACGCCAAGGCGGCGAGGCCGATGCACAAGGTGGAGGAGAATGCCGCCGTGCTGGGCCTGTCGCCGCCGCCGGCCCCGCGCCTGTGGATCGACGCGGAGGCGAGGCGGCAGGCCGACGCCCTGATCCCCGCCGGGACCGGGCCGTTCCTCGCCATCGGGCCGACGGCGAACTGGCTGGGCAAGGAATGGCCGGCGGAGCGCTTCGCCCGGCTGGCCCTGCGCCTGACCGGGGAGGGCGGGCCGCTGGCCGGCGCCCGGGTGGCGGTGCTGGCCGCCGGGCCGGAGCGGGAGCGGGCGCAGCCGGTGCTGGCGGCGCTGGGTCCGCGGGCCATCGACCTGACCGGCCGCACCGACCCGATGGCCGCCGCCGCCTGCCTGGAGCGGGCGGCGCTCTATGTCGGCAACGACAGCGGGCTGATGCACATCGCGGCGGCGGCGGGCGTGCCGACGGTCGGACTGTTCGGTCCCGGCTATCCCGCAATCTACGGTCCCTGGGGGCCGCGCGGGCGGGTGGTGGTCAGCAGCGTTCCGCAGCCGGAGCTGCTGGCCCGCGTCACCGCCGACCCCAACGCCCGCGGGCTGATGGACGGCATCGACGAGGACCGGGTGGCGGAAACGGCGGCGGCACTCCTCGCCGAAACGCATAGAACTTGTGACCAGTTTGCGTCAGGGTCTTCCGCACCGGCCGAACTACCCCCGTTGCGTTGACAAAGCCGGTCGGATAACCGACACTTCCGGGACGAAGCAAAGGGGCAGGTCCGCCCCCACCGGATGGGTTTTCCCCCGAGGGTTTGGAATGAAGCCGACTCCCACCTACGCCAACAAGCCGACCTCGGACAATCCGCGCGATGTCGAGGCTTGGGCCCTGGCGGAAGCGGCGCGCCGTATCATCGCCGCCAGCCATGCCAAGGACGAAAAGGCCTACCGCGAGGCCCTTCAGCTGAATCAGCGCCTGTGGACGATCTTCCAGGCGGCGATCACGGAGGAGGATTGCGGCCATCCGCCGGAAGTCCGCACGAACATCGCAGCATTGTCGCTGCTGGTCGACCGCGAGACGACCAACCGTCTGATCGACCTGGATTTCGGCAAGATCGACACGCTGGTCAACATCAACCGCAACGTCGCCAGCGGCCTGACCGCCCAGGGCCAGTTCATCGCCGCCCAGCAGGCGACCCAGCCGCATCCGGGCACGCCGCAGACGGCCGCTCCGCAAGCGCCCCAGGCCCCGCAGGCCGCTCCGGCGCCGGGCCAGCCGCCGGCCGGCATGCGCCCCGCCGTGCCGCCGCGCCCGATGACCGCCCCGGACGCCGCCCCGGTTAACCGCGAGTCCCTGCGCATTTCGATCTGATCGCTGTCGCGACCGACAAGGAAAAGGCCGGCGCTCCGATGGGGCGCCGGCCTTTTTTGTCCTCTCACTCCGCCGGAACCTCGCGGTCCAGCTCTTCCAGCCAGATGCGGGCGTTGCCGTCCGACGGGGCGCGCCAGTCGCCGCGGGGCGAGAGGGAGCCGCCGGCGCTCACCTTCGGGCCGTTCGGCATGGCCGAGCGCTTGAACTGGCTGAACCCGAAGAAGCGGCGCAGGAACACCCGCAACCAGTCGCGGATCTCGGCCGGGCTGTAGGCGCGGCGCTTCTCCAGCGGATAGCCCTCCGGCCAGTCGCCCTTCGTGGCGTCGGACCAGGCATGGCGGGCCAGGAAGGCGATCTTCGACGGGCGGAAGCCGTAGCGCAGCACGTAGAACAGGGTAAAATCCTGCAGATCATACGGCCCGACCACGGATTCGGAGCTTTGCAGCGCCTTGTCGGAGCCGGCCGGCACCAGTTCCGGCGAGATCTCCGTCTTCAGGATGGCGTCCAGCGTCGCCGATACCTCCTGCTGGAACTGGCCGGTGCGGCCGACCCAGCGGATCAGATGCTGGATCAGCGTCTTCGGCACGCCGGCATTGACGTTGTAATGGGACATCTGGTCGCCGACGCCATAGGTGCACCAGCCCAGCGCCAGCTCCGACAGGTCGCCGGTGCCGAGCACGATGCCGTTGTGCTG
Source organism: Azospirillum sp. 11R-A (assembly GCF_049472615.1). Taxonomy (NCBI): domain Bacteria; kingdom Pseudomonadati; phylum Pseudomonadota; class Alphaproteobacteria; order Rhodospirillales; family Azospirillaceae; genus Azospirillum; species Azospirillum sp. 11R-A. The sequence continues at coordinate 143,492 of NZ_JBCEBL010000011.1, forward strand.
GTTGGCGAGGCGGAACAGGTAATCGGTGCGCAGGCCGGCCTGCACATTCTCGAAGGTGATGTCGTATACCGCCTCGCCGCGGGCGTAGGGGTGGTCCATGTCGCGCAGCATCTGGTTGGCCGCCGGCCGGATGTCGAGTTCCCTGGCCGTCACCCCCAGCGCCGTCATCAGTTTCCAGGCGTTGGACTTGGTGCCCTCGCTGGTGCCGAATCCCGGCATGGTGTAGCCGAGGATGCCGGTCCGCGGCAGGCCGAGCCGGTCCATAGCGCGGGCGGCGACGATCAGCGCGTGGGTGCTGTCCAGGCCGCCCGACACGCCGATCACCACCGTCTTGATCCCGGTGGCGCGCAGCCGCTGCACCAATCCCGCGACCTGGATGTTGTAGGCCTCGTAACAGTCCTGCTCCAGCCGTTCGGCGGCGGCCGGGACGAAGGGCAGGCGCGGCACCACGCGCATCAGCCCGACATCCGTCTCCGGCGCGTCGAGCCGGAAGGCGACGGTGCGGAAGCCGCCGGTGGCGTCGGGGAACAGGCGGCGGTTGTCGTCGAAGGTGCCCTGGCGCAGCCGCTCCTGGCGCAGCAGGTCGAGATCGACGTCGGCTACCGCCATCTGGGCGCCGTCGGGGAAGCGGTCGGTCTCCGCCAGCTTCTCGCCATTCTCGAAGATCGAGGTCTGGCCGTCCCAGGCGAGGTCGGTGGTCGATTCCCCCGCCCCGGCCGACGAATAGAGATAGGCGGCGAGGCAGCGCGCCGACTGCGATTTCGCCAGCAGCCGGCGGGTGTCCGACTTGCCGATGGTGATGTTGCTGGCCGACAGGTTGGCGAGGATGGTCGCGCCGGCCAGCGCCGCCATGGTGCTGGGCGGGGCCGGAACCCACAGATCCTCGCAGATCTCGGCATGGACGACCAGACCGGGCTGGTCCTCGGCGGAGAACAGCAGGTCGGGGCCGAAGGGCGCGGTCAGGTCGCCGATGCGGATCGTCCCGCCTTCGGTGCCGGCGCCCGACGCGAACTGGCGCCGCTCATAGAATTCCCGGTAGTTCGGCAGATGCTGCTTCGGCACCACGCCCAGCAATTCGCCGCGATGGATCGCCACCGCCGTGTTGTAGAGCCGCCCGTCATACAGCAGCGGCGCCCCCACCAGCAGCAGCGGCATCAGACCGGCCGATGCCTGCACCAGATCGAGGATCGCCTGCTCCACCGCGTCGATTAGCGGGTCCTGCATCAGCAGATCGTCGATGGCGTAGCCGGACAGCGCCAGTTCGGGGAACAGCGCCACCGCCACCGACGTGTCGTGACAGGTGCGCGCCGCCTCCAGCACCGCCGCGGCATTGGCCACCGGGTCGGCGGGGGTGCTGCGCGTGGTGCAGGCGGCCACCCGCGCGAAGCCGTGGCGATAGATCGAGGTGAAGCTCATGACCCGTTCCCGCTGCCTTGCATGCCATTGACGCCCCAGGATGCGACGCCCGGGGGCAGCAAACATAGCAGGAATTTCGCGCACGTCAGGTCCCCCGTCCCGCCCCATCCCCGGCAGTCCGGCATGCGGTACGGACTGATGAGCGGGGGCGCCGGGGCGATGCTTTAGACACGATACATTGGTTATAAAACCAAAGTCAAATCGATGGGAAGATGGGGACATTCCAGTTAAATTGATGATGATGAAGAACGTCGCCCTGCGACAGTCAAGTTGACCAAATCAAATGCGACGGATATAGGCAGGGACTCGCTTGCGCAGAGACCCGGCAGGCCGACGCCAGAAGGACCAGTTTATCACCGTGCCAACGGATACGCCCGCCACGCATCCTGACCCAATGCCCGCCACATCGCCCAATGCGGACGCTGCGGGCGTTCCGGCGGAAAGCGGCGCGCCGCCGGAGCAGGCCTGCTGCATCGTCGGCATCGGTGCCTCGGCCGGCGGGCTGGAGGCGTTGCAGCGCTTCTTCGACGCGGTGCCCGGCGACAGCGACCTCGCCTATGTCGTGGTCCAGCACCTGTCGCCGGTGCACAAGAGCCTGATGGTCGATCTGCTGGCGAAGCACACGGCCATGGGTGTGGTGCAGGCGACCGAGGGCGTGCCGGTCCAGCGCAACACCGTCTATCTGCTGCCGCCGGGCAAGCATCTGAGCATCGAGGACAGCCGGCTGCGGCTGACCGCCAAGGATGCCGCGGGCGGCATGAGCCTGCCGATCGACATCTTCCTGACCGCGCTCGCCCGCGACCAGGGGCCTTTCGCCATCGGCCTGATCCTGTCGGGCACCGGGTCGGACGGCACGCGCGGCCTGATGGCGATCAAGTCGGCCGGCGGCTTCACCGCGGTCCAGCAGCCGGAAACCGCGCAGTTCGACGGCATGCCGCGCAGCGCGCTGGCCACCGGGCAGATCGACGCCACCCTGGCGCCGGAGGATCTGCCGGCCCGCCTGATCGAGCATGCGCGCAAGGCCCTGGTCCGCGCCCGGCCGATGCCGGCGCGCCAGCGGCGCGAGGATGGCGACGACCCGCTGGCCCAGATCATCGCGGTCATCCGCTCCGTCACCGGCGTCGATTTCTCGCATTACAAGCTGGCGACCCTGCTGCGGCGGATCGAGCGGCGGATGCAGGGCGCCGGCCTGGACTCGATGGACGAGTATGCCGCCCTGCTGCGGCGGAACAGCGCCGAGACGGTCAACCTCTACAAAGAGATGCTGATCGGCGTCACCCGCTTCTTCCGGGACGAGGCGGCCTTCCGCGTCCTGGCCGACCGGGTGATCCCCAGCCTGCTCGCCAACCGCAGCCCGACCGACATGGTCCGCGTCTGGGTCTGCGGCTGCGCCAGCGGGGAGGAGGCCTATTCCCTCGCCATCCTGTTCGCCGAGGCGCAGGAAAGGCTGGGGCGCAGCTTCGACGTCAAGATCTTCGCCACCGACATCGACCAGGACAGCATCGAGATCGCAAGCCTCGGCGAGTATCCGGGCGCGATTGCCGAGGATGTGTCGCAGGACCGGCTGAGCCGCTTCTTCGTCGCGCGCGGCGACAGCTATGCGGTGTCGCGCGACATCCGCCGCATGGTGGTGTTCGCCGCCCACAACATCATGCGCGACCCGCCCTTCACCAAGATCGACCTGCTGAGCTGCCGCAACCTGCTGATCTACATGGACCAGCCGTTGCAGCGGAAGGTCCTGAGCCTGTTCCAGTACGCCCTGCGCCAGAGCGGCTTCCTGTTCCTCGGTACCAGCGAGACGCTGGGCGACCTCCAGTCCGATTTCCACACCGTCGACAGCCGCAACAAGGTGTTCCAGAGCCTGCGCGCCGGCTCCTTCCGGCTGTCGCGCCTGCTGGTGCCGACGGTGGCGGCCCCGCTGACCCGCCATGGCGAGGATGCCGTAAGCCATGGCATGGAGGAGGGGGCGGTCATCGACGAGGCCATCGGCGCGTTGATGAAGGCCTATGTGCCGCCCTGCCTGCTGGTCAACGAACAGATGACCATCATGCATGTGTTCGGCGACGCCTCGTCCCTGCTGAAGGTGCCGGCGGGCGAGGCGACGCTGAACGTGCTGAAGCTGCTGCCCTCCTCGGTCGCCATGGTGACGGGCACCGCGCTGAACCGTGCCTTCCGCTCCGGCGAGGAGTTCGCGCTGTCCAACATCCCGGTGAAGGACCGCGAGGGGGTGGCGGCGATCAGCCTGCGGGTCCAGCCCTATGTCGCGCGCAAGACCGGGCGCCGCTTCGCCCTGGTGGTGCTGGACCGCGCCAACATGCTGCCGCTGTCGGTTCCGGATTCCGACTTCGACCTGAACGCCGACGCCGCCGAGCGCATCCGCGGGCTGGAGCAGGAGCTGCTGTCGCGCGGCGAGAACCTCCAGGCGACCATCGAGGAGCTGGAAACCGCCAACGAGGAACTGCAGGCCACCAACGAGGAGCTGCTGGCCTCGAACGAAGAGTTGCAGAGCACCAACGAGGAGCTTCAGTCGGTCAACGAGGAGCTTTACTCCGTCAACGCCGAATATCAGGCGAAGGTGGAGGAACTGACCGAGATCACCAACGACCTCGACAATCTGCTGCGCTCGACCGAGATCGGCACGGTGTTCCTGGACGGCGACTTCGTCATCCGCCGCTTCACTCCGGCGGCGGCCCGGTTCATCAACATCATCCCGCGCGACCTTGGCCGGTCCATCGCGCATCTGTCGACCAACATCGACTATCCCGACTTCCTCGCCGACATCCGCAAGGTGTTCGACGGGCAGGAGGCGGTCGAACGCCATGTCCGGGTGCATGGCGGCCGCTGGGTGCTGACCCGCATCCTGCCCTACCTGACCGACAAGAGCCAGATCGGCGGCGTGGTGGTCACCTTCGTCGACGTGACGGAGACCAAGCAGGCGCAGGAGCGCTTGCAGAAGGTGCTGGACAGCCTGCCGGAGCACATCGCCGTGACCGACCGGGACGGCCGGATCGTCATGGTGAACGCCGCCTGGCGCGGCTTCGCCCAGCGCAACGGCGCCCCGGCGACCGAGCGCTGCGGCGTCGGCACCAACTATCTCGACGTCTGCCTCAACCCGGAGGCGGCGCAGAAGGACGCCATCGCCCGGGCGGTGCATGACGGGCTGCGCCGCATCCTGAACGGCGAAGCCGATGATTTCTCCATCGAATATCCCTGTCATTCGCCCGATGAACAGCGCTGGTTCCTGATGCACGCCACCCGCCTGAACGACCATGACGGCGGCATCGTCGTCAGCCACATCAACATAACCAACCGCAAGCTGATGGAATTGCAGGTCGACGGATCCGGCAAGGGCGACCGGGGCGACGGAGGCGGGGAATGACCGAGGATTCCTCAGGCCGACTGCGGCGCCGTGCCGAAACCATCCTCAACGGTGGGAATTTCGAGGCGACGGACGTCACCGCCGCCTCGATGAAGGAACTGCTGCACGAGCTGTATGTCCATCAGGCCGAGCTTGAGATCCAGAACGAGGAACTGCGCGGCGCCCAGCAGGCGCTGGAGGCGTCCCGGCTGCAATATCTCCAGCTTTTCCAGTCGGTGCCGCTGGCCTGTCTGGCGGTGAACGCCGCCGGCATCGTCGGCGAGGCCAACGCCGCCGCCGAACGGCAGTTCGGCCTGCCGATGCTGCGGCTGAAGGGCCGCCCGCTGACCCTGCTGCTCGACAGCGTCGATCATGGCCGGCTGTTCACCGCGCTCGGCCGGCTGCGCGACCATGGCGACTGGGTCCGGCAGGAGTTCCGCTATCTCGGACCCCACGGCACGATCATCGACGGGCTGACCGATGCCCGCCGGGTGACGCTGGACGACAGCGACCGCGGCGACGTGCTGCTGACCATCACCGACCTGACCGAACGCAACGCCTGGCTTCGCGAGGTGCAGCAGGCCCGCGACGACGCCGAGCGGGCGCGCGCCGACTATCACCACATCCTTCAATCGGTCGGCGACGGCATCCTCGGGGTGGACGCCGACGGCCGCATCCGCTTCGTCAACGCCGCGGCGACGGCGATGACCGGGCATCTCGACCTCGACCTGATCGGCCGCCCGCCCTCCGACCTGTTTGCCGGCCTGGCGGAGGCCGGGCTGCCGGTCGGCGAAACGGATCCGGCGGCATTCCAGGCGGGCGGGGCGGCCCGGGCGCTGGCCCTGTCGCTGACCGACGGCCGGCCGCGCAGCGTCGCCTGCGAGAAGCTCCGCCGCGAGGATGGCGGGACGCTGCTGGTGGAGATCACCATCTCCCCCATGCTGGCGTCCGGCATGCGCCTCGCCCCGATGCAGGACCGCATTCAGGGTGCCGTCGTCGCCTTCCGCGACGTCACCGCGCGGCGGACCGCGGAAGCGGCGCTGAACCTCAGCGAGCGGCGGCACCGGGTGCTGGTGCAGTCGCTGCACGATGCGCTGGCGATGACCGCGGTCGATGGCCGCTGCCTGCTGGCCAATGCCATGGCCGAGCGGCTGCTGGACGGCCCCGCCGGCGCCCTGCTCGACCCGATGGCGTCGGCCTTCGATGCAGATGGCAAGGCAGAGAGCCGGGCGGACGGGCAGCTGGTTCCGGCCACCGCGCCGTCCACCATGGTGCCGACCACCGCCGGCCGCCGTTTCATCGACGCCAACGGCAACCGGCTGCATGGGCTTCCCCCCGCGGCGGAAGCGGTGCGCAGCGGCAAGCCGGTGGTCGAGCGCATCATCGGCGTGGTCGAGGGGGAGGAGGCCACCGCCCCCACCCGCTGGCTGCGGGTGTCGAGCCGCCCGGTCGCCGATCCCGCCGGCCGGGTCGAGGCGGTGGTGTCCAGCGTCGCCGACATCACCGCGGTGAAGGCGCTGGAACGCGAGCTGAACGTGGCGCTGGACGCGCGCGAGCGCTTCCTGGCGGCGGCGAGCCACGATCTGCGCCAGCCGGTGCAGGCCCTGCTGCTGCTCTCCGACCTGCTGATGAAGGAAACGCTTGCCCCCGGCGCCCAGCGGATGGCGGAGCAGATCCAGTCCTCGCTCGGCGGGCTGGGCGGCATGCTGGACGGGATGCTCGACATCTCCAAGCTGGAGGCCGGGCTGGTCGCCCCCAATCCGGAGTCGGTCGACATCGCCGCCCTGCTGGCCCGGCTGCATGGGGAATTCGCGCCTGCGGCCGAGAAGGCGGGGCAGGCCCTGCGTCTGGTGGCGCCGCCTCTGACGACGCGCACCGATCCGCGGCTGCTGGAGCGGGTGCTGCGCGCTCTGCTGGCCAATGCGCTGCATTTCGCCCCCGGCGGGCGGGTGCTGATCGGGGCGCGGCAGCGCGGCGACCATGTGCAGATCGAGGTGTGGGATACCGGCATCGGCATCGCCGACCAGCACATCGACCGCATCTTCCAGGACTTCTATCAGGTCGGCAACGCCGCCCGCGACCGGCGCGAGGGGCTGGGGCTGGGTCTCAGCATCGCCAAGCGGCTGGTCACCATGCTGGACGGCACCATCGACGTGACCTCCTCGCTGGGCCGCGGCAGCCGCTTCACCGTCAGCCTGCCCCTGACCGAAACCAGGCCGGACATGACCGACCGGTCCGGCAGCGCCGGACGCAGCGGGGCCGACGACGAGGCCGGGCGGCTGGTCATGCTGGTGGAGGACGACGCCGTCATCCGCATGGCGCTGGTCCTGATGCTGGAGGACTGGAACTATCGCGTGGCGGAGGCCGGCAGCGGGGCGGAGGCGGAGCAGCTGCTGGGCGAGCTGATCGAGTCCGGGGAGGAGCCCGACCTGATCCTGGCCGACTACCGCCTGCCGGAAGGGACGACGGGGTTGATGGTGATGGACATGGTCCGCCGCCGCCTGTCGCGCGACATTCCCGGCGTGCTGCTGACCGGCGACACCTCGGCGGACCGGCTGCGGGAGGCGGCCGGCGCCCAGTGCGCGTTGCTGCACAAGCCGATCCAGCCCGGCCGCCTGCACGACACGCTGGCGGCGGCGCTGGGTGGCTGACTGCGGCATGGGTTGCCACCGCAATCCTCCGTCAACGCAGCTTTTCTTGATTCACGTCAATGCTCCGGACAGATGAAGATCCAGACTGTCCGAACTGTTTAGAGAGGTGAATGACGGCATAAAGCGGGGACGACCCATGCCCAACAAAACGGATGCCAGCCTTGCGCGCCGGATGGTGCGCGCCCGTGCCGCCAGAGTATCGGCGCTGCTGCTAGGCGGCCTGTTCGTCGGGTTCCTGCTGCTCGTCGTCGTCTTCATCGAATACCGCCGCGCCATCGACTGGATCGACCACACGCACACGGTCATCTCCGCGGTCGAAGAACTGCAATCCACCCTATCCGATGCCGAAGCCGGCCAGCGCGGCTATCTGCTGTCGCTGGACCCCCGGCAGCTCGTCCCCTACGAGGAGGGGAGGGAGCGCAGCCGTGTGGTGCTGGACCGCCTGCGCGCGCTGACCGCCGACAATCCGCTGCAGCAGGACAAGGTGACGGCGTTGCGGAGCCTGACCGCCGACAGGCTGGACCGGATGGCCGAGCTTCTGCGGCAGGCGGACGAGGCGGGGGTGGCGTGGGCGCCGGCACCTGTCCGCGACGGCTTCGGCACCGGCGCCGGCATGATGGCCGAAATCCGGCGGATGACCGCCACCATGCGGGCGGAGGAGGATCTGCTGCTCGCCGGGCGCAGCCGGCATGCCACCCTTCTCGAACTGCTGATGATCGCCTATGGGATCGTCTTCGTCACCGTCACCGGCTGGCTCTGCTTCTCCACCGTCCGGCGGCTGGAGCGGGATTACCAGGCCGAGCGGGCCGAAGGGGAGGTTCTGGCGGCGACGTTGCAGGAAAACAGGATCCTGCTGGACGAGGTCAACCACCGGGTCAAGAACTCCTTGCAGATCGTCGCCAACCTGTTGCGGACCCAGGCGATGCGGCATCGCAGCGCCGAGGTGCGGCAGGAACTGCTGGACAGCAGCAGCCGGGTGCTGGCGATTGCCGAGGTCCATCGCCGCCTCTATGGCGAAGGGGCGGTGTACGACACCGTCGAACTGACCGACCTGATCCGCAGCATCGCCGAGAACGCCGTCCCGCCCACCGGCGGGGCCGAACCGGCGATGACCCTGGCGACGGGCGCGCTGTTGTCGGCCCCGGTCGACACGGCGGTGCCGGTGGCGCTGATCGTCAACGAGCTGCTGACCAACAGCTACAAGCACGCCTTTCCCGACGGACGGCGCGGCAGGGTCACGGTGGATATGGCGGTGGCGGGGAACGAGGTCCGCATCGATGTCGCCGACGACGGCATCGGCCTGCCGGAGGAGGTCGCGGGCAACAGCGGCGGCGGCTTCGGCCTGAACACGGCCCGCAATCTTACGCGGCAATTAAGGGGGCGTCTGGAGATCGAACGTTTGACACCGGGGACGCGCTTCCTTTTAACTTTCCCTATGAAGCCGCCTGCTCCAACCCAGGCGTGATCCTCCTGGCCGAATCACTGAATTTACAAGAAAAACAATGAAGATACTGATCATAGAGGATGAATTCCTGATCGCCGAGGGCGTGTCGCTGACTTTGCAGTCGGCCGGCCACGCGGTGACGGGCATCGCCGAGGATCTGTCGACCGCCCTTGCCCTGGCCGGGCAGGAGAAGCCCGACATGGCCTTCGTCGACATCAAGCTGGCCAACGGCTCGAACGGGCTCGACGTCGCCCGCGCATTGAAGGCGATGGGGATCGCTTGCGTCTTCGCCACCGGCAACCCGCCCAACAGGGCGCAGGCCGGCGGGGTTGGGCTGGGCTATATCGCCAAGCCCTTCTCGCCGCGCGTGCTGGTCCAGACCGCCGCCTTCGTCGCCGGGACGCTGTCGCCCTGCGGGCCGGCTTCGGTGGCGCCCCACGGGTTCGTGACGCTCTAAGGACGCATTCCTCAGAATCCGGTGAAGCGGGTGAAGCGTTCGGCCGGCTCGCGCTCCGTCGGGAAGTTGTTTTCCGGTGCCGACCAGTCGGCGAAGCCCAGCGCCATGCCGCTGGCGATGATCTCGCCGTCGGGCAGGCCCAGATGCCGCGCGGTGATGGCGTGGCGGTAGCAGAAGGCGGCCTGCGGGCAGGTCTCCAGCCCGAAGCCGCGGGCGACGATCATGAGATTCTGCATGAACATGCCGAGGTCGAGCCACGCCCCCTTGCCCATGTCGCGGTCGATGGTGAAGAACAGCCCGACCGGCGCCCCGAAGAACAGCCAGTTGCGGCCATGCTGGCGCGCCATCCGCTCGCGGTCGCCCTTGCCGATGCCGATGGAGCCGTAAAGCGCCCAGCCCACCGCCCGCCGGCGGCCCAGATAGGGCTCCCGCCAGCTTTCGGGGTAATAGGGATATTCCGGCACCTCCGGCTCCCCGGCCTCATGGGCGGCCAGCAGCTCCGCCGACAGGGCGGCGCGCGCCTCCCCGGCGATGGCATGGACCTTCCAGGGCTGGATGTTGGAGCCGCTCGGCGCGCGGGCGGCGAGGTCGAGGATGTGCCGCACCGTTTCCCGCTCGACCGGCGTGGCTAAGAAGGCGCGGACGCTGCGCCGTCCGGCGACGGCGTCCAGCACGGGCAGGGCGTTTTGCAAGGGCAGGGAGTCAGCGCTCATCGCCGGCCGCCTCTCCCTCGACCTCCACCGCCGGTTCGTGCCGGACCGGGAAATTGACGGACCGGGCGATGAAGCATTTCTCCGCCGCCTCGCGGTGCAGGGCCAGCGCCTTGCCGGCGTCGGACCCCGGCGCCAGCGTCACCCGCGGGCGCAGAACGACGGCGGTGAACTGGCCGCCGCCGTCGGTCTCCTCCTCCATCATCCCGTCCGCGTCGTCGCTGTAGCCGGTGACGACGATCCCGGCGGCCGAGCAGAGATGCAGGTACCAGAGCTGATGGCAGGAGGACAGGGCGCCGACCAGCATCTCCTCCGGGTTCCAGCGCGCCGGATCGCCGCGGAAAGCCGCGTCGGAGGTGGCGGGGATCGCCGGCTTGGTCCCGGCGCTCAGCGTGTGGTCGCGGCTGTAGGCCCGGTAGGACGAGGTGCCGGTGCCGAGATTGCCGGTCCAGTCGAGACGGACGGCATAGCGGTGTTCCCTGTGCGCCATGAAGCTCCTCCCTATCTACTGCATCACGAACATCAATAGCGCCGGCAGGCCGACGAAGGCCATGGCGGTGGACCCCAGGACCATGCCGGCGACATCCTCCGGCGCGTTGCCGTAGCGCAGCGCCCAGAGATAGTTGAAGACGGCCACCGGCATCGAGCTTTGCACCAGCACCACGCCGCGCGCCGCCCCGGTCAGCCCCATTGCCCAGGCCACCAGCAGCCCCATGGCGAAGCCGACGGCCAGCCGGAAGGCCGACATCGACAGGGCACGCACCGCGCCGGAGAGGCGCAGCTTCGACAGCGCCACCCCCAGCGAGAACAGCATCAGCGGCACGGCGCAGTTGCCCAGCAGCGTGGTGGTGTTGCCGATCCACACCGGCAGCGGCAGCCCGGACAACTGGATCGCCACCGCCGCCGCCACCGCGTAGATCGTCGGGGTGCGCGCCATCTGCCCCAGGTCGAAGCGCCCGGCGGCCAGCGCCGGCCCCAGCGTGAACTGCCCCACCGACATCACCGCATAGAACAGCACGGCAAGGCTGAGGCCGTTCTCGCCGAAGGCGAACAGGCAGACCGGCAGGCCCAGGTTGCCGGCATTGGGGAAGGCCATCGCCGGGACATAGACCCGCAGCGACAGCCCCGACGCCAGCAGCACCGGGACCGACGCCAGCGCCGTCAGCGCCATGCACAGCGTCGCCGCCAGCGCCATCTCCCCCATCACGTCGGCGGACAGGTGCAGCCGGGTCAGGGCGGAGAAGACCAGGCAGGGCGACGACACGTTGATCGCGAAGGTGGTGATGAAGGCGCTGTCGTAGGGCAGCTTCCCCCGGGTCCAGCCATAACCGAGTGCAGCCACCACGAAAACCGGGGCCAGCACGGCGAAGGCATCGGACAGAAGGGCGGAGATCGGCATGGAGGCTGGCGGAACCCTGTGCTGCAACCGGGGGGTGGGCAGACTGTCAGTCACCATGGCGGCAATCCCGCCCGCCGTCATCCCCCCAAGCCCAAGCCGGGACGCAGGGCAGCCGCGCGACAGGGATCGGCAAGGCTCGGATCGCCGCGGCGTTCCCGGACCCTTGCGGCACTCCTTCCCCCCCGAGTCGCACCCATTTGCATGCGGCGGCGGTGAAAATGCTGACGGACCGACCGTTATTGGAACGACACAGGTCCGCCGGAATACGGCTTTTGAGCGGGCATTATCTCAAGTCAGTAACGATTTGTAACGAAGCTTGAGCCATAAGGGGCCACCCACTAGGGTGCAATGGCCCCATTCTGCGGATCCGCATGACAACCTCGCCCGGCGCCAAGACCGTTGTTCGGCCCCTGAACAATAAGGCGCAGCAATCCAAACGACAGCCGAACCTGAACAGTCGCCGATTCTCCCTGCGCTCGGTTCTGCTCTGGATTCTATTGTTGCTGTCGGCGGGTTTGTTTCTTGCGCTGGCCGCCTTGCCCGTTGGAAGATTTGCAAGCGCCGCCATCTCGGCCGGCGTGGTGGCCGCCGCCTTCGTGCTCGGGCGTTTCGCCCAGCGCTTCTGGCATGCCCGCACGCTGACCGTCCTGCTGCTGGCCTTCGTCACCTTCCGCTATTTCTTCTGGCGCCTGACCGGCACGCTGCCGCCGGTGGACGATCTGGTGAATTTCATTCCCGGCGTCACCCTGTTCGCGGCCGAGGCGCTGTCCTTCGTCCTGTTCCTGACCTCGCTGTTCGTCATCATCGACCCGCTCGCCCGCGAACCGTCGGAACCGACGGGCGATCCCGCCTTCTGGCCCAGCGTCGACGTCTACATCCCCTCCTACAACGAGGAGCCGGAGCTGCTGGAGACGACGCTGGCCGCCGCGGTCTGCATCGACTACCCGCGCGACAAGCTGCACGTCTATCTGCTGGACGACGGCGGCACCGACCAGAAGCTGGCCCACAGCAATCCCGAACAGGCCGCGGCGGCGAAGGCCCGGCGCGAGACGCTGACCGCGCTGTGCGAACGGTTGCAGGTCACCTACATGACCCGGCCGCGCAACGAGCATGCCAAGGCCGGCAACATCAACCACGCCTTTCATAAAACGTCCGGCGATCTGTTGCTGATCCTGGACGCCGACCATGTGCCCACCGTGGGCATCCTGAAGGCGACGGTCGGCTTCTTCCAGCAGGACCCCGGCCTGTTCCTGGTCCAGACGCCGCATTTCTTCGTCAATCCCGACCCGGTCGAATACAACCTCGGCACCTTCGAGCGGATGCCGAGCGAGAACGAGATGTTCTATTACTCGATCCAGCCCGGACTGGACCGCTGGAACGGCTCCTTCTTCTGCGGATCCGCCGCCATCCTGCGCCGCGCGGCGCTGGAGGAGGTCGGCGGCTTCAGCGGCGACACGGTGACCGAGGATTGCGAGACCGCGCTGGAGCTGCATTCGCGCGGCTGGCGCAGCGTCTACCTGCCGCGCCCGCTGATCGCCGGCTTGCAGCCGGAGACCTTCGACAGCTTCATCGCCCAGCGGTCGCGCTGGACCCAGGGCATGATCCAGCTGTTCCTGCTGAAGAATCCGCTGCTGAAGCGCGGCCTGACGTTCTCGCAGCGGCTGTGCTACCTCAGCACCATGCTCTACTGGTTCTTCTGGTTCTGGCGGCCGATCTTCCTGCTGTCGCCGCTGTGCTATGCCCTGTTCGGGCTGGAGATCTACCGCATCAACCTGCCGGACTTCGGCTGCTTCGTCATTCCGCACGTCTTCGCCGCCGCCTTCCTGTCGCAGTTCCTGCACGGGCGGATGCGCTGGCCGCTGTTCTCGGAGCTGTACGAGTATCTGCAATCCTTCCACGTCTCCCGCGCGGCGCTGGCGACGCTGATCCGGCCGCGCGACCCGGTGTTCAAGGTGACCGCCAAGGGCCAGTCGGTGGAGGAGGACGGCTTCTCGCCGCTCGCCACCCCCTTCATCGTCACCACGCTGCTGCTGGCGGCCGGGCTGGCGGCCTGCGCGTGGCGCTATTCCATCTTCCCCGAACACCGGGCGGCCATCGTTCCGGTGGCGGTCTGGTGTTCGCTGAGCCTGCTGCTGGCTCTGGGCGGCCTCGCCGTCGTCTATGAGCGCAAGCGCGTCCGCCGGCAGGAACGCTTCACCGTCGACCGCCCCGCGGCGCTGAAGTTCGAGGACGGCACCAGCATCGACCTGACGGTCGCCGACGTGTCGGCCGGCGGCGTCGGGCTGATCGTCGATCCGAAATGGCGCGAGCTGCTGAGCCGGCCCGACCAGACGCCGGTGCTGACCATCGCCGCGACCGAGACGGAGGCCGCGACCACCACCGGCGTCCGTTTCTTCCGCATCGAGATGCGCAACGGCGAACTGGCGGTCGGCGCCGGCTTCGCCCCGCGCGACCGCCAGGACATCGTGGAGATGGCGCGCTTCGTCTTCGGCAACAGCGTCGGCTGGGACATCTTCCTCGACCGCAAGCGGGTGGCCGCACCGACCTTCTTCGGCGGGCTGCTGTTCTTCGCCACCCGCGTGGTTCCGCGGCTGGGCCATGTCCTGCTGGCCCTGCCGGGCGCGCTGCGCCGCATCCTGACCTTCCAGGCTCCGTAACGGCGATGGCGGGTATGGGAAACCAAACCGGCGGGGGCCGGATGCTGCGGGCGTCGCCACGGACGCTGTTGATGGCCCTGAGCGCGCTGCTGTCGCTGTGGATCGGCCTATGCGCCGGCTGGGCGGCGCCGGCGCTGGCCGCCGACCGCCGGGTGATCCCGCTGTCGAACCTGCGCGACGGCCAGCCGGAGGTCACGCTGCATGGCGAGACGGAGACGGTGGTGCTGCGCGCCGTCCTGCCGCCGGTGATCGGGCTGACCAGCGCCATGCTGACGCTGACCTACGAGAACGGCATCGACATCCTGCCCGAAAAGGGGTCGATGTCGGTCTTCATCAACGGCTCTCCGGTGGCGGACCTGCCGCTCGCCGCCTTCCGCGGGCCGGTCAACGCCTCCATCACCCTGCCCGGCAGCCTGATCCGCCCCGGCGAGAACCAGATCGTCTTCCAGACCAGCGCCCAGCACCGCGCCATCTGCACGGTCCGCGGCACCTACGATCTGTGGGCACGGGTCAACCTCGCCGCCTCGTCGCTGACGCTGATGTCCGACGGCGGCGTGCCGGAGCCGGACCTCGCCATGGTGCGCCAGCTTCTGGCCTCCGCCGACCGCGCGCGGGAGCCGCTGGCCATCGTCCAGCCCGGCAGCGAGATCGACGCCGATCATCTCGGCTGGGGCTCCATGGTGGCGCAGTCCTATGGCCTGCTGCTGGGCGACCAGACCCCGCGGGTGGTGGCGGTGCCGGTGAAGCCGGCCGGCAATGCCCAGGGCAACGCCGCGGGCACTCCGCCCGGCAACCCTCCCGGCACTCCCGCCCCGATGCTGGAAAACCTGCCGCTGCCGGGCGGCAAGAACATCCTGATCGGCACCCGCGACCGTCTCGCTCCCCTGCTGGGCGAGGCGCGGGCCGCCGCCATCGGCGGACCGTTCCTCGGCGTTTATCCGTATGCCGTCAACAAGGGCGGTCCGGAGGGAAGCGGCGCCGGCGGCGGTGGCTTCGTCGCCGTCGCCTCGGGACGGACCCAGCAGGAGGTCGATCAGGCGGTGATGCGGCTGGCCGACGTGACCCGGCCGCTGCCGACCCAGACCGCGATGATCGTCACCGACGCGGCGGTCCCGGCCGCGCCGCCGGCCCCGCCGGTGCAGGTGGAGGGACGCTACCGCCTGTCGGATCTCGGCTTCCAGACGGTGCAGCACAGCGGCTACCGCTACACCGGGCGCTTCGGCCTGACCCTGCCGGCCGGCTTCGCCCCGGTCAGCGACCGCTCCATCCTGTTCCACGTCAATGCCGCGTTCGAGGGCAACCTCGGCCCCGGCGCGGTTCTGAACGTCCGGGTCAACGGCAAGTCGGCCGGCGCCATGGAGATCGACAAGCGCTCTAGCGGCATCATCGAGAATGGCGAGATGCCGCTGCCGATGGCGCTGTTCCGTCCCGGCCCCAACCTGATCGAGCTGGAGGCGGAACTGCCGCCGGCCGGCGGCACCGACTGCGTCTTCGCGGTGCGGCGCCCGACCTTCACCCTGCTGGACAGCTCCAGCATCGAGATCCCCGGCTTCGCCCGTCTGGTCACGCTGCCGAGCCTGGGCGGCTTCGCCAACACCGCCTTTCCCTATGGTGGCACCGCCGGGGGAGAGCAGGCGCCGCCCTTCGATCTCGTCGTCGTCGGGCGCGACCCCGCCTGGTTCGGCGCCGCCTGGAGCCTGACCGCCAAGCTGGCGCAGCGGGCCGGCGACCTGATGGCGGTGGTGCCCTACACCGGCTGGGACGGGCTGCCGAACGACAACGCGCTGATCGTCGGCCCGGTCGCGGCGCTGCCGCAGGCCGTCTTCACCTCGGCCCCGCTGCCGGCCGACCGGCTGGCCGGTCTCCTGGAGGCCGGCGCCCTGATCGCCCAGGCCAAGGCCCGTGGCGAGCCGATGGCGGCGGCCGACCGCCGCGCCCTGGCCGATCGGCTGCGGCTGGGCTGGTCCGGCACTGCCGCCCGTCCGGGGCCGGCGCGGCCGGGGGGCGTGCCGCAGGGACTGGGGCAGCAGATGGGCATCGCGGGCTCGGCGCTGGCCGCCGACGGCGGCGCGGCCAACCGCTGGCAGCGGATGGCGGGCGACGCCAAGGATCCGGCCGCCACCGGGCGCGGCTGGGTGCCCGACTGGGCGCGGCGGGTGATGGCTGCGGCGGCGCGCTACATCAACAGCTGGACGGTGGAGGAGGCGCCGGTCGACGTCGTCGCGCTGACCGAGAATGCCGAAACCCTGCCGGAGGCGGCGCTGCTGCAATACCGCGCGCCGGGGGCCGAGCCGCTGACCTGGACGCTGCTGACCGCGGCGGATCCGCGCGCCGTCGACCGCGCCATGCGCAGCCTGGGCGAGGCCGGGCTGTGGGACAAGCTGCGCGGCGGCGGGGCGCTGTGGAGCAGTGCGGCGCCGGCCATCACCACGCTGGAGGTGTCGCGTCCCTACCAGATCATTCTCAATCCCTTTGACATCGGCAACCTGATCCTGATTCTGGCCCGCAACCTGTCGCAGCGGATCGAGCTTCTGTTCGCCCTGCTGCTGGGAACGGCGGTGGTGCTGACGGTCAGCATGCGCCTTCTGCTGAAGAGCGGGCATCGGGAACGGAGCGGGTCATGACGTCCCCTGTCGGAACATCGCGGCGCGGCATGCTGGTCGGGACGGCCGCCCTCGGGCTGGCCGCGGCAGTGCCGGCTGCCTTGCCGGGCGCCTTGCGCGCGGCCCCCTATGACGGGGCGGCGTGGCGCCGCTACGCCGAGCGCTTCCTGCTGCCGGAAGGCCGCATCGTCGACACCGGCAACAAGGGCATCAGCCATTCCGAAGGGCAAGGCTACGGCATGCTGCTGGCGGTGGCGGGGGGCGACCGCGCCGCCTTCGACCGGCTGTGGGGCTGGACCCAGCGCGTGCTGATGGTGCGCGGCGACGGGCTGGCGGCTTGGCGCTGGACGCCCGACGGCGGGGTTGCCGACCGCAACAACGCGTCGGACGGCGACATGCTGATCGCCTGGGCGCTGCTGCGCGCCGCCGAGACTTGGCAGGCGGAAGCCTACCGCACCGCTGCCGCCGCCATCGTCAAGGCGCTGGCCGCCGGGGTTCTGGTGGAGCAGGCCGGGCTGACCGTGCTGCTGCCCGGACGCGACGGCTTCCGCAAGGGCGAGACGCTGGTCCTCAACCCCAGCTACTGGATTTTTCCCGCCATCCGCGCCTTCGCCGCCCTTCCGGGGGGCGAGCGCTGGGGCAAGCTGTCGGACGCCGGGCTGGTGCTGCTGTCGAAGGCGCGCTTCGGCGGCTTCCAGCTGCCGCCGGACTGGATGACCCTGGACGCCGCCGGAACGGTGGGCATCGCCGACGGCTTCAAGAAGCAGTATGGCTACGACGCCGTGCGGGTGCCGCTCTATCTGGCGATGGACGGCTATCGCGATCCCTATTACTTCCGTCCCTTCGCGACGCTGGCGACGAAATTTGGCGGCGCGGCGGTTCCCGCCACCGTGTCGCTGCCGGGCGGCACCACCACCCAGGTGGCGGCGTCGGTCGGCATGCTGGCGGTCTACCGGCTGGCCTGCAAGCTTGCCGGGGCCGGCGACGCCGTGACGGTGCCGCCGCTGGCGCCCGACGAGGATTACTACTCCACCACCTTGGCCCATCTTTCCGCGCTGGCGGCGCAAAGCCTGGGGATCGATCCGTGACCCGTCCTCTCCTCCTTTCCGCCCTTCTCCTCGCCGGCATCGCCGCGGCTGGTGGGTCAGATGCCTGGGCGCAGTCGAACGGCGGCGCCCGCGCGCTGGCTCCCGGCGTGAAGGTGGAGGTGGCGCCGGCTCCCGGCAGCGGCTCCGCCCCCGCCGCCGGCAAGGTGGACGAGACGGCGCTGCGCTATTACGCCCGCATCGGCGACGGCGAGCGGATGGAGGCGGAGATCGCCCGCCTGCGCGCGCTCGATCCCGGCTGGGAACCGCCCAAGGACCTGTTCGCGCCGCAGCCGACCGCCACCGGCGTCGACGAGACGCCGTTCTGGACTCTGATGTCCGCCGGCAAGGTGGCGGAGGCGCGGGCCGCCATCGCCGAACAGCGGCGCAAGTCGCCGTCCTGGCAGCCGTCGGACAAGCTTTTGCAGGAACTCGAACTGGCCGAGAGCGCCGGGCGCATCCGCTCCGCCAGCGACACCAAGCGCTGGCAGGAGGTGGTCGATGCCGCCGCCGCCCAGCCGGAGGCGGTGGCCTGCAACCGGCTCGACAATGCCTGGCGTCTGGCGGAGGCCTATGCCGAGCTGAAGCAGACCGACCGCGCCTTCGACACCTACAAGACCATCGTCACCACCTGCCCCAAGGCGAAGGAGCGGCGCGACACCATCTTCAAGGCGTCGCGCCATCTTAGCCCGGAGCGGCTGCGCGAGCTGTCGGCGCTCGGCGCCACCGCCAACCCGGCGACGGGGGAGGATTACTCCGCCGTCCGCAGCGCCGAGGCGGAGCTGGAGACCGGCCGCCTGCTGGAGCGCCTCGGGAACGCCAAGCCCGGCGCCCTGTCGGCGGGCGACCTGTCGCGCGTCCAGGGCATCGTCCGCGACAAGCAGGACGCCGACGGCGCCATCGCGCTCGGCTGGTATTTCCAGAAGCAGAAGAATTTCGCCGAGGCGCAGAGCTGGTTCACCCAGGCCAACGAGTGGACGCCGTCGGACAAGGCGGCGGAAGGGCTGGTGCTGGCCTACAACGGGTTGGGCGACAAGGCGCAGGCCCGTGCCGCCGCCGCGCCCTGGAAGGGCAAGTCGAGCCGCATCGACCAGGCGCTGAAGGCGGTGGATCCGCCGCGCGGCCCCTCCGGCCCCGGCGGCGGACGCAGCGCGCCGCAGGGCCCGAGCGAGCTCGACCGCGCGCTGGCCCGCCACGATTTCGCTGCGTGCATCAGCATCATCCGCGGCACCATCGCCAGAAGCGGCCCGACCGCCTCCCTGTTGCAGCAGCGCGGCTGGTGCCTGCTGGAGCTGAAGCGCCCGTCGGAGGCCGAGGCCGCCTTCGCCGAGGCGCAGACCCTGGCCGCCCGCGAACCGGCCCGCGAACCCGCAAAAGGCGGGGCTTCGGCGGCCGGAGCAGCGGCCGGAAAGGCGGGCAGCCGCAGCCCCGCCGCATCGGGCCTGCCGCAGACGGCGACGCCGGCCCAGGAGAACGCCTATGGGCAGGCCATCGCGCGGCTGGCGACCGGCGACGTGACCGGCCTGACCCGCGACCTGCCGCGCGCCAACCTGACCGCGACGCAGCGGGCGGAAATCCGCGCCTCGCTGATGGCGACGGAGGCCGGCCGGGCGCTGGAGGACAAGCGCTACAACGACGTGCTGCGCCTGCTCGACGCCCGCAAGGAACTGGAGCCGGAACCGCGGAACCTCGGCATCGTGCGCGGCTGGGCGCTGTACAACCTGATGCGCTATGACGAGGCCTATGTGCAGTTCAAGTCCATCGACGACCGGCTCAGCACCGAGGAATCGCGCGAAGGCCTCTCCACTGCCTGGAAGACGATCTACCATGACTGGTAAGGAAGCCCCGATGGCCGTGATGCGGATGGCCGCGACCCTCATGCCCCGGACCGCAGGGCGCGCCATGCTGTGGGCGGCGCTGGCGGCCACGCTGCTGACCTCCGGCTGCGCCGGCTGGGTCCGCGACAACCTGACCCAGTCGGCCACCCCCTGGCGCCGCATCCAGCCGGCGGCGCTGCCGGTGACCCTGCCGGACAGCCGCGACTTCCCCATCGTCGCCGCCCGCATGCGCGACACCGGCACGGTCTACAAGACCTACAACGTGGCGCTCGGCAACCCGACCTCGCTGGCCGGGGAGAACCGCCTGACCGTCGACGTGCAGACCCTGCCGGACAGCCTGTTCGGCGCCCTGGTCCAGCCGCCGCGCGTCTTCCCGGTGCCGCTCTACACCATGGAAACGCTGACGGTGACGACCCGCCGTGAATTTCCCGACATGAAGGTGAAGGTCGCCGACATCGCCCGCCGCAACCGCTACGGCGACTACGACTATGCGACCGCTCAGGACCAGGAAAACAGCTGCGTGCTGGCCTGGCAGCTGATCACCGACCACAAGCGGATGCTGCCGGAACGGATCGAGGCGGTGCGGCTGGAATACCGGGTCTGCGGCGTCGGCTCCAACATCCGCGCCCTGCTGGCCCCCTTCGACGGCCTGACCCTGACCCTGCCGGAGACGATCCTGGAAGCGCAGGATCTGGGGGGACTTTAGGAGCGCGCCCGCGATGGCCACCGTATCGGAAGCGTTGCGCATCGCCGTCGGCCTGCATCAGGGCAACCGGCTGGCCGAGGCGGCGGACATCTACCGGAAGATCATCCAGGCGGCACCCGAGGTGGCCGATGCGTGGCACCTGCTTGGCGTGCTGCATCACCAGTCGGGCGAGCATGCCGAAGCGGTTCGGCTGATCGGCGAGGCAATCGGCCGGGATCCCCTCTGCGCCGCCTACCGCGACAATCTGGGATCGGCGCTGCGCGCAACGGCGCAGGCGGACCGGGCGGCCGGCCAGCATCGGGCGGCGATGGTACTCGACCCCGCCTGGGTCAAGCCGTTCGGCAATCTCGCCGGCGCTTTGACCGACCTCGGCGACGGGGCCGCGGCGGCGGACGCGCTGGGCCGGGCCCTGCGGCTGGCGCCGGACAATGACGGCTACCTGCTGCGGCTCGGCGACTGTCTCTATGCCCAGGATCGCACCGCGGAGGCCGAGGCGCAGTACCAGCGGCTGGACGCGCTCCAGCCCGGCCGGCCCGACTGCCTGTACCGTCTCGGCCTGTGCCGGCTGGCGGCGAGCCGGGTGATGGGCGTCGCGCTCGCCGCTGCCGGCCGGCTGGTCGACCGGGCGGCCCTGGCCGAGGCCATCGCCGCCTTCGGCCGTGCCGCCGACGGTGGCCATGGCGATGCCGGCCGGAACCTGTTCGGGACGGCGGTCGTCGCGGTCCAGACCGGCGTGATGGACGACGCAACGCTGGAGCGGGTCGCCGCCGCCGCCCGTCGCCGGCTGATGGCGGAGCCGCGCGACAGCGTCGCCCTGTCGGTGGTCTGCTACGCCCTCTACCGGCGGCAGCGGCTCGCCCTTGCGGAGCGCTATTTCCGCAAGTTCGCCCGCCATTGGACGGCGGCGGAGATCGCCGCCGATTTCGAGATGCTGCTGTGGTCGATGGTGCGCAGCGGGCCGGCCTTCTTCGAAGCGCTGGCCGCCGAGCCGCCGGACTGCTTCGCCCGCGCTGCCCGCCGCATGCCAGTGGCCGCGAAGTCCGATGGCCGGCCGATCCTGCTGGTCGGCTGCGACGGCGGTTATTGGCGCCGCTTCGGCGCCGGCTTCCTTGAGACATGGCAGGACAAGGCCGCGTCCTGCACCCTGCATGTCCATATCGTCAACCCGCCGGCCGATGTCGAGGCGGAGCTGATGCGGCTGGCGCGGGCGAAGCAGTGCGACGGCCTGCCGCTGTCCGTCTCCTTCGAGACAATCGATCTTGGCGCCCTGCCGGAGCCGGTGCGGCTGACCTATTACGCCTCCGCCCGTTTCGCGGTGACGCAGCAGCTTCTGCGGGCGGGGGCCGGGCCGGTGATCCAGATCGATGTCGATGCGCTGCTGCTCGCCGATCCCGGCCTCGCCATGGCGGCGTGGCCGTCCTGGGACGTGGCGGTGATGCAGGATCGGCGGGGCCGCGGGCCGACCCGCGATTTCCTCGCCGGCTTCCTCGCCTTCAACCGCACACCGGCGGCGCAGCGCTATCTCGACCTCGTCGTCGGCTATATCGGCCGGCATTTCGACGAGGGCCGGGCCTTCTGGGGGCTGGATCAGGCGGCCCCCTACTGCACCCACGACCACCTGGTCCGCAGCGGCGGGGCGCCGGCCCTGATCCACTTCGACTTCGAAGCCTTCCCCTTCCTGCATTTCCTCGAAAAGTGAGGCGTCCTCACGCCGCCTGCGCCGTCCGCTCCCGCAGCCGCTGCTCCAGCGCCTGCCAGCGCGGCTCCACCGCCTCCAGCGCGCGGTGCTTGACCGGACCGAAACCGCGGATCTCCTGCGGCAAGGCCGCCAGCTCCACCGCGGTGGCGAGCCGGTCGGCCGTCAGCCGCTTGGCGATCTCCGCCACCGTGGCCTCGTAGCGGGCGACCAGGGCGCGTTCCATCTTCCGTTCCGCTGTGTAGCCGAACGGGTCGAGCGCCGTGCCGCGCAACCGTTTCATCGCCGCCAGCCCGCGGAACACCGGCAGGATCCAGGCGCCGAGCGCCATCTTGCGCGGCTCGCCATAGCCGTTGGTGTCGCGCGACAGCAGCGGCGGAGCGAGGTGGAAGACCGGCTTCCACTCGCCGTCGAAACGGTCCTTCAGGCTTTTGGCAAAGGTCGGATCGCTGTGCAGGCGGGCGACCTCATACTCGTCCTTGTAGGCCATCAATTTGAAGGCGCTGCGCGCCACCGCTTCGGCCAGCGCGGTCGATGCGGGGGCGACGCGGGCCTCCGCCTGCCGCGCCCGTTCGACCAGCGCGCGGTAACGGTCGGCATAGGCGCGGTCCTGATAGTCGGCCAGGAACGCCGCCCGCCGCTCCACGATGCTGGCCAGATCGGTGGCGGGCGCCTCCTCCTCCGCGCCCAGCGTCGCCAGCAGCTCCGGCCGGTGCACGGCGAGGCGGCCGAAGGCGAAGGCGCGCAAATTGGCGGGCACGCCGGTGCCGTTCAGCTCGATGGCGCGGGTCAGCGCCTCCAGCCCGACCGGCAGCAGCCCCTTCTGGAAGGCGACGCCCATCAGGAAGACGTTGGCGAGGATGCTGTCGCCGAACAGTGCGGTGACCACCCGGTTGGCGTCCACCACCTCCACCCGCTCGGGTCCGGCGGCACGGCGCAAGCTGCGCAGCAGCGATCCGGCATCGGGCAGTTTGCTGCCGTCGCGGGTGAAGGCGCCGGTGGGGGCGACATGGGCGTTCGCCACCACCCGCGTGCGGCCGAGCCGCACCGTCTTCAGCGCGTCCGGCGAGGCCGCGACCACCG
Source organism: Azospirillum sp. 11R-A (assembly GCF_049472615.1). NCBI lineage: Bacteria > Pseudomonadati > Pseudomonadota > Alphaproteobacteria > Rhodospirillales > Azospirillaceae > Azospirillum > Azospirillum sp. 11R-A. The sequence continues at coordinate 166,595 of NZ_JBCEBL010000011.1, forward strand.
TGTCGCAGGCCAGCACCAGCTGTGCCTGCTTCGGGTCGATCCGCGCCTGATTCAGCCGCGCCGTGTCACCCGCCACCCGCAGGTAGCTGTAGACCGCACCGCCCTTCTGCGCGAAACCCATGAAATCGAGCACCGAGGACGCCTTGCCCTCCAGATGCGCCGCCATCGCCAGCACGGCACCGATGGTGACGACGCCGGTGCCGCCGACACCGACGATCAAGATTTCTGCTGGGTCGTCCGTGCTGGAAAAATGCGGCAGCGGCAGCGCCGCCAGATCGTCGGCGAAGCGCGCGGCGATGCTGTCGGGGTTTGGCTTGCGCAAGGTGCCGCCGACCACCGAGACGAAGCTGGGGCAGAAGCCGTCGGCGCAGGAATAATCCTTGTTGCAGCTGGACTGGTCGATCTGCCGCTTCACGCCGAATTCGGTCTGCTTGGGCTGCACCGACAGGCAGTTCGACTTCTTGCCACAATCGCCGCAGCCTTCGCAGACCAGATCGTTGATCACCATCCGGCGCGCCGGGTCGGCCATGGTGCCGCGCTTGCGCCGGCGGCGCTTCTCCGCGGCACAGGTCTGCTCATAGACGATGGCGGTGACGCCGGAAATCTCGCGCATCTCGCGCTGAACGGCGTCCAGCTCCTCGCGGTGATGCACGGTGGTGAAGGGGGCCAGAGCGGATCGGCTGTCGTATTTCTCCGGCGCGTCGCTGACCACGGCGATGCGGGTGATGCCCTCCGCCGCCAGCTGGCGGGTGATGGCGTCGACGGAGATCGGGCCGTCCACCGGCTGGCCGCCGGTCATGGCGACGGCGTCGTTGAACAGGATCTTGTAGGTGATGTTGATCCTGGAGGCCACCGCCTGCCGGATCGCCAGCAGGCCGGAATGGTAATAGGTGCCCTCGCCCAGATTCTGGAAGATGTGCGGGCGCTTGCTGAAGGGCGCCTGCCCGATCCAGCTGACGCCCTCGCCGCCCATCTGGCTCAGCCCCACCGTGTCGCGGTCCATCCACGACGCCATGAAATGGCAGCCGATGCCGGCCATCGCCTTGCTGCCCTCCGGCACCTTGGTCGAGCTGTTGTGCGGGCAGCCGGAGCAGAAATAGGGCGTGCGCGGCAGGGTGGGGGCGGCGGGCGCCTCGCCCGGCAGGAGATCCGCCAACCGGGCGGAGAAATCACGCTGCGGGAAGCGGTGGCGGATGCGCTCCACCAGCGCCTTGGCGACGATCCAGGGGCGAAGCTCCCCGGTGGCGGGCAGGAGATGCGCGCCGAACTCGTCAGTCTTGCCGACGACGGCGCGCGGGCGCTCGCCGGCCGGCAGGTGGAACAGCAGGTCCTTCAGCTGACCTTCGACGACCGGCGCCTTCTCCTCGACCACCAGGATTTCCTCCGCCCCCCGCGCGGCGGTCAGCGCGAAGTCGGGCTCCAGCGGCCAGGACAGGCCGATCTTGTGGACCGACAGCCCGATCTCCGCCGCCTCCGCCGGGCCGATGCCCAGCAGGCGCAACGCCTCCATCAGGTCGAGATGCGCCTTGCCGGTGGTGACGATGCGCAGCCAGCCACCGGTCCCCAACACGCTGCGGTCGATCCGGTTGACGCGGGCGAAGGCCTTCACCGCCGCGACCTTGGCCGCCAGCCGCTCCTCGATGGCGAGGCTGGGCAGGTCGGGCCAGCGGTAATGCAAGCCCCCCGGCGGCGGATCGAACGCCACCGGCAGGAAGCCGCGCTCCAGCGACGGCAGCTGGACGGTGGCGGAGCTTTCCACCGATTCCGAGATCGCCTTGAAGCCGACCCAGGCCCCGGAAAAGCGTGACAGGGCGTAACCGTAGAGACCGAAATCGAGATACTCGCGCACGCCCGACGGGTTCAGCACCGGCATCGACCACGCGATCATCGCAAGGTCGCTCTGGTGCGGCATGCTGGAGGACACGCAGCCATGGTCGTCGCCGGCCACCGCCAGAACCCCGCCACGCGGCGAGCTGCCATAGGCGTTGGCATGCTTCAGCACGTCGCCGGAGCGGTCCACCCCCGGCCCCTTGCCGTACCACATCCCGAACACGCCATCGACGGTGGCCTCGCCGGAGGATTCGACCTGCTGGGTGCCCATGACGGCGGTGGCGCCCAGATCCTCGTTCACGCCGGGGACGAAGGTGATGGCGTTGGCATCGAGATGCCGGCTGGCCTGCCACAGCGCCTGATCCAGCCCGCCCAGCGGCGAGCCGCGATAGCCGCTGACGAAGCCGGCGGTGTTCAGCCCGGCCCGCCGGTCGCTCTCCGCCTGGAGCAGCAGCAGACGGACCAGCGCCTGGGTGCCGGACAGATAGACCTGGCCCTCCGCCCGGCAATAGCGGTCGTCCAGGCGATAGGTCCGGTCGATCTCCGCCTGTTCCGGCCGCAGGCCTCCCCGCAATCCCGGCTGCATGCCGTCCATCTCTAGTCCCCTCGGATTTCTTTTCTGGGGACAAGTCTGCGCCTTTCGCAGGCAAATGATTTTGCGGGTTGGCCGGGGATCGGGGGCGTTCGGAAAATCCTGTTGCGGATTATTGGTCTGGCCAGCGAAATCTTTGCGCGGCACCGGCGCGTCCGGACGGGGTTACCCCCGCAGGGCGGCGCGGCGGTCGGCCCGCATCAGGGCGGCCCCGCGCTCGGCGATCATCACCGTCGGCGTGTTGGTGTTGCCGGAGGTCAGCGTCGGCATCACCGAGGCGTCGATCACCCGGAGGCCGCGCACCCCGCGCACCCGCATCTCCGCATCGGTGACGGCGGTGGCGTCGTCCGTGCCGCCCATCCGGCAGGTACCGACCGGGTGGAAGATGGTGGTGCCGATGTCGCCGGCGGCCTGCGCCAGCTCCTCCTCGGTCTGGAAGCTGGGGCCGGGCTTGTATTCCTGCGGATGGTAGGGGGCCAGCGCCGGCTGCGAGACGATGCGCCGGGTCAGCGCCAGCGCCTTGGCCGCCTTCGCCCGGTCGGCCGGATCGGACAGGTAGCAGGGGGCGATGGCCGGGTTGGCGCGGTGATCGGCCGTGGTGATGCGGGTCCAGCCGCGCGACGCCGGGCGCAGGTCGCAGACGCTGGCGGTGAAGGCGGGGAAGCCGTGCAGCGGATCGCCGAACTTCTCCAGCGACAGCGGCTGCACATGATACTCCAGGTCGGCGCTTTCGACTTCCGGCGACGATTTGGCGAAGACGCCGAGCTGGCTGGGCGCCATGGTCAGCGGCCCCTTGCGGAACAGCGCATATTCCAGCCCCATCATTGCCTTGCCGAACAGGTTGCCCGCCCGCTTGTTCAGCGTGACGATGCCGTCGACCTTGTAGATCATGCGCAGTTGCAGATGGTCCTGCAAATTGGCGCCGACGTCCGGCGCATCCAGCACCACCGGAATGCCGAGCGACTTCAGATGCGCCGCCGGGCCGATGCCGGAGCGCTGGAGGATCGCCGGGCTGCCGATGGACCCGGCGGCCAGCACCGTCTCGATCTTCGACGCCGCCCGTGCCGGCTGGCCATTCACGGTGAAGCGGATGCCGGTGGCACGGCCGTCGGCGATCTCCACCCGGTCGATGGCCGCATCGATGGCAAGCTTCAGGTTCGGGCGGTCGAGGGCAGGGCGCAGGAAGGCCTTGGCGGCGCTCCAGCGGATGCCGCCCTTCTGGTTCACCTCGAAACTGCCGACGCCCAGATTGTCGCCGCGGTTGAAATCGTCGTTGCGGGGAATGCCGACCTGCCGGGCCGCCTCGGCGAAGCGGTCGAGCAGGTCCCAGCGCAGCCGCTGCCGCTCCACCCGCCATTCGCCGCCGCTGCCATGCATCTCGTCGGCGCCGCGCCAGTAATCCTCGCTGCCCTTGAAGACCGGCAGAACCTCGTTCCAGCTCCAGCGGCTGTCGCCGGTGAGGGCGGCCCATTCGTCGTAATCGCGCGCCTGCCCGCGCATGGCGATCATGCCGTTGATCGACGAGCAGCCGCCCAGCACCTTGCCGCGGGCGTAATGGATGCTGCGGCCGTTCAGCCCCGGCTCGGCCTCCGTCTTGAAACACCAGTCGGTGCGCGGGTTGCCGATGCAGAACAGGTAGCCGGCGGGGATGTGCAGCCAGATCCAGCTGTCCTTGCCGCCGGCCTCCAGCAGCAGGACCGAGACGTCGGGATCGGCCGACAGCCGGTTGGCCAGCACGCAGCCGGCCGTGCCGCCCCCGGCGATGATGTAGTCGAAGCTGCCGAAGTCGAGCACGTCCGCCGTTCCGTCCGCCATCCGCGTCCCTCCCCAGGGATCTGTTGATTTGTCAGGCATATTAGATTGCTGACGGTGCGGACGATCCAGCGAAATTTCGCCGCAGCAGGATCCGTCGCTGCGGAATCCCCGTTCACCCCGCCATCCGCCGCCGCTCGCGCTCGGTCAGCAGATCGACGAAGGCCCGCACCTTGGTCGGGCGGAAGCGGGCGGCGGGAAAGACGGCATGGATGCCGCCCGGCGGCAGGCTCCAGCCCGGCAGGAGGCGGACCAACCGGCCGGACGCCAGATCGTCGGCCACGCAGTAATCCGGCAGGACCGACAGCCCGGCCCCCTCGCGCACCGCCTCGCGCACGGCGAAGGTGGCGTCCAGCGCGATGGATGCCCGCGGCGACACCGTGCGCACCTCTCCCGTCGCGGCGGTGAACTGCCAGCTCAGCGGGTTGCGCAGCACCGTGTTGGCGACGAAGGGCAGGGCGGCGATGTCGTCCGGCCCGGCGTCCTTGTCACCTCCCTCGCCCATCCGGGCGGCCAGGGCCGGGGTGCCGACCAGAAGCTGGCGGAAGCTGCCGAACTGGCGGGCCTGGAGGCTGGTGTCGGCCAGCCAGCCGACGCGGATGGCGAGATCGAAGGTGCCGCCGACGAGGTCGAGCGACTGGTCGGACAGGGCCATGTCGGCCTTGCAGGCGGGGTGGGCGGCGACGAAGGCGGCGATGGCCGGAACGACGACCGCGACCCCGTAATCGAAGGGGGCGGTCAGCCGCAGCAGCCCGGACGGCGCCGCCGCGGTCTCCGCCAGTTCGCCGAAGGCATCCTCGGCCTCGCGCAGGATCACGACGCAGCGGCGGTGGAAGGCCATGCCGGCCTCGGTCGGCCGCACCTTGCGGGTGGTGCGGACCAGCAGGCTGGCGCCGACCTCCTCCTCCAGCTTCGCCACCTGCTGGCTGACCACCGCCTTGGTGATGCCCAGCCGCGCCGCCGCCGCGGTGAAGGAACCGGTCTCCACCACCGCGGCGAAATAGGCGATGCGGTTCAGATGCCTGGGGTCGCTCATCGGGCGCCTGACGATTGTTTGCCAATGGCATACGATATGTCGGTTTTGTGCTGGCTACCCAGCACAATCGGCTGCGGTTAAGGTCATCCCCATCGCCCCACCGCCAGCCACGGATGCTGTTCATGAGCCGGACCAGGATCGTCACCTATCTGTTCGACCCGCTCTGCGGCTGGTGCTACGGCGCTTCGCCGGCAATCGCGACGCTGTCGGATGTCGAAGATCTCGTGCTGGAACTGCTGCCGACCGGCCTGTTTTCCGGCGCGGGCGCCCGGCCGCTGGACGACGGCTTTGCCGCCCATGCCTGGGCCTACGATCAGCGCATCCACGCCCTGACCGGGCAGGTCTTCAGCGAGCGCTACCGCACCGGCGTCCTGGGCGACCGGAGCCGGAGGATCGACAGCGGTCCGGCGACGCTGGCCCTGACGGCGGTCGCGCTGACCGCGCCCGACCGCGAGTTTGCGGCACTGGCCGCCATCCAGTCGGCGCGCTATGCCGACGGGCTCGACATCACCGCGGCGGCGACGCTGGCCGCCATCCTGACCGGCCTGGGGCTCGATGCCGCGGCGTCGCTCTTCGTCGAGGGGGCTGACGAGCTGACGGTCGCCGACGCCGCGCGGGTGGAGCGCGGCCGGCAGCTGATGGCCGCCTACCGCGCCAGCGGCGTGCCGACCCTGCTGTTCGACGACGGATCGCACCGGCGCAAGCTCGACTCCGAAATCCTCTTCTCCAAGCCCGGCCGGCTGGCCGCCATTCTCAGCGCCGGCTGACTGCGAACACCCAACCCGCACCGAACTCAAGGACATCGACGATGATCACACGCAGGGACCTCCTTGCCACCGCCGCGCATGCCCTGACGCTGGCGGGGGCGGCCACCCTCCTGGCCCCGGCCGGCGCGCTTGCTGCTGCGGCAACTCCGACGGCCGGTCCGCTCCGCTGGCAGGCGTTTCCCGCCGGGGAGGGCGGCTTCTTCCGGTCTCCGGTCCTGCTGTCCGGCGACAGCGAGGCGATCCTGATCGACGGCGGCTTCACCCTGTCCGACGGCAGGGCGCTGGCCGATGCCATAAAGGCGACCGGCAAGCGGCTGACCGCCATCTATGTCAGCCAGAGCGACCCCGACTATTATTTCGGCCTGGGTCCGGTGAAGGCGGCCTTCCCCGATGCCCGCGTCATCGCCGCCAGCGCCACCGTCGAGGCGATCAAGGGCAATGTCGAGAAGAAGCTGGCGGTCTGGGGGCCGAAGCTGAAGGAGAACGGCCCGCAGACGCTGGCCGAGGTGGTGATGCCGCAGCCGTTCGACGGTGCGTCCCTGACGCTGGACGGCCAGACCGTCGAGATCGTCGATGCCCAGGGGCTGCCCAACCGCCGTTACCTGTGGGTGCCGTCGTTGCAGGCGGTCTTCGGCGGGGTGCTGGTGTTCTCCGGCCTGCATGTCTGGACCGCCGACACCCCGACGGCGGAGGCGCGGGCCGCCTGGGTGAAGGCGCTGGACGCCATGGCCGCCCGCAAGCCGGCGGTGGTGGTCGCCGGCCATGCCGCACCGGGTGCGGCCTCCGATGCGGCCGCCATCGCCCACACCAGGGGTTATCTGCTCGCCTTCGAGGAGGAGCTTGCCAAGGCGAAGACCAGCGCCGAGCTGATCGCCGCCATGACGCGGCGCTATCCCGATGCCGGGATGGGCATCGCGCTCGACATCGGCGCCAAGGTGGCGACCGGCGAGATGAAGTGGGGCTGAGCCCCCACCGTCTCTCGCCGCGCCGGTCTCACTTCCGGTTCACCAGCGCCACGCCGCAGACCGCCACCGCCATGCCGGCCAATGCGGCGACGCCCAGCTTCTCGCCGAACAGCATCCAGGCGACGAGGGCCGTCACCGGCGGGGTCAGGTAGAACAGGCTGGCGACCTTGGCCGCCGCACCGCGGCGGATCAGGGCGAACAGCAGGAAGATGGCGCCGACCGACAGCACGAAGCAGAGCCACAGCAGGGCGAAGATGAACTCGCCCGTCCACTGCACCTGCATCGTCTCGGTCAGCGGGGCGACCACCGCCAGGACGACCGCAGTGGCGGCATATTGGATGGCTGTGCCGCTGCGCAGATCCATGCCGCCGCCGTGGCGCTTCTGGTACAGCGTGCCGAGCGTGATCCCGACCAGCGCCGCCATGGCATAGCCGATGCCGATCAGATGCTCGGCGTCGACCGACAGCTTCTCGCGCACCACCAGCCCGACGCCGGCAAGGCCCAGCAGCAGCCCGACCCATTGCCGGCCGCTGACCCGTTCGCCCAGCAGCGGGCCGGACAGGGCGGCGGTCAGCAGCGGCTGGATGCCGACGATCAGCGCGGTGACGCCGGCCGGCAGCCCATGGGCGATGGCGAGGAAGACGCCGCTAAGATAGACGCCGTGCACCAGCAGCCCGGCCAGCGCGATCCGCCCGGCGGTCGCCCAGTCCTTCGGCCAGGGCGCCCGGCTCGCCAGCGCCACCAGCGCCAGCACCACGGCGACCAGCCCCAGCCGGATCAGCAGGAAGGTCAGCGGCTCCACATAAGGCAGGCCGTATTTCGCGCCGATGAAGCCGGTGCTCCACAGCAGCACGAAAAGGCCCGGCATCAGGCGCAGCCAGGTCTGGCCGCCCGTCGCGGTACCGCCCATCGTTCAGATCCTTCCCCGTCCGGTCAGCTCACCGCCGGAACGGCCGGAGACGACTGGGTCGGCTGGCGGCGCGCTTCGGCGACCGCCTGGATGTGGGACTGCAAATCCGCGTCCTTCTGCACCAGCCGGCGGAAATCCTTCTCATCCAACACCAGCAATTGGCAATAGCCCAGCGCCCGCACGTCTGCATTGCGCCGCTGGCGGGACAGGAGCGCCATCTCGCCGAAGAAGTCGCCGGTGCCGAGCTTCACCGGCTCCGCCAGCATCGGCACCAGCACCTCGACGGCCCCCGACGCGATGAAGAACATGGCGTCGCCGCGGTCGCCCTTGCGCAGGATGGTCTCGCCCGGCAGCGCCAGCTGCGCGCGCAGCAGCGTGGCGATGGTCGCCACCCGCTCCGCCGGCAGTTCGGCGAACAGCGGCACCCGGCGCACCAGCTCCGCCACGTCGAAGCGGACGTCCAGCTTCGGCAGCCGTTCCAGCACCCGGCGCCGCTGTTCCAGGTCGCGCTCCAGGTCGGTCAGCACCTCCTGGCTGATGATCGATTCGGCGTGCATGGCGCGGTATTCGGCATGCTCCAGCCGCAGCGCGGCACGGCCGACATAGCGGCTTTGCAGCACCACCGCATAGTCGGGGTATTGCAGCTTCAGGGCCGACAGCGCCTGCTCGACGATGCCCAGCCGGCCGACCAGCATGCCCTCCAGCACGAACGCCACCTCCTGGCCCAGCACGCGGGCCAGCCGGTCGCGGGTGAAGGCCAGCAGTTCGCGCAGCACCGTGCGCACGGCGACCAGCACCTCGAACCGCATCGACAGGCGCCGCGCCAGCGGGCTGTGGATGCCGAAGCGGCGTTGCAGCCAGCTGGCGGTCCGCATCCAGGGCGAGAAGGCGATGAACGGTTCCTCGAAGGCGCGATAGCCGTTGCGGCCCTGGCTCTTGACCGCGTCGAGCAGGCGCCCGCTGCGGCCGGCCAGCATCTCCATCACCGCGCGCGACACCACCCCTTCGGAGAAATGGGCATAATAGAGTTCTTCCTCGCGGTTCACCAGGATGACGAGGCCGATGGTGACGCGGTCCTCGTCGGTCAGCTTGGCCTCTTCCTGGCTGTCGCGGTCGATCTTCTTCAGCCGCTCCTCGTAGCGGGCGATCATCACGTCCTTGACCGCGCCGTCGACCTCATAGGTCTGGGCGACGGCGGAGACGCGGTCGCGGATGCTGTCGGTGGACAGCGCCAGCGCCCGGTTGCGCATGGCGCGCTCCACCGGCGTCAGCTCGTCCAGCTTCAAGAGGCGGATCAGCCAGCGCAGCGTGGTGCCGTTGACGAACAGCGTGACGAAGACGAAGCCGGTGACCATCACCGCGATGAAGCTCTGGAGCCGGTCGGGCACCCGGAAATTCTCGGTCACCGCCAGGGCCAGCGTCAGCGACACCGCCCCGCGCATGCCGCCCCACAGCATCACCGACTTGTAGGAATTGCTGACCTTCTGCGCCAGCCCGGCCCAGGACAGCACCGGCAGCAGCCCGAACAGCACCACCGCGCGCGCGGCGAAGGCCGCCAGCACCACGACCACCACCAGCCCGACCTCGGCCCAGCCGGCATCGGCCAGCAGGCGCGGCACCAGGATGGCGGTCAGCAGGAAGATCATGGAGTTGGCCCAGAAGCCCAGCTGCTGCCAGACATGCTCCATGGCGCCCCAGGTGGCGGGGGAAATGCGGGTGCGCCCGACCGACCCGATGACCAGCGCCGAGGTCACCGTCGCCACCACGCCCGACGCGCCGACATAATGGTCGGCCAACACATAGGACAGGTAGGCCAGCGCCACCGTCAGCGTGATCTCCGCCATCGGCTGGTTGCGCACCGGCTCCACCAGCATGCAGACGATGCGGCCGCAGACATAGCCGGTGACGACGCCGCCGGAGAAGTCGCGCAGGAAATCCACCGCCGCCGCCGCCGCCCCGCCGTGGGAGGTGCGCGTCAGCATTTCCAGCAGCAGGGTGAACAGCGCGATGGCCGCGGCGTCGTTCAGCAGGGCTTCGCCCTCGACCAGCGTCGTCAGCCGTCTCGGCGCGCCGAGGTCGCGGAAGATGCCGATCACCGCCGCCGGATCGGTGGAGGCGACGATGGCGCCCAGCAGCAGGCAGGCGACCAGCGGCAGCGGGGTGAACAGGTTGACGGCATAGCCGACGGCGAAGGTGCAGACGAAGACCGCCACCACCGCCATCAGCAGGATCGGCCCCAGATCCTCGAACAGCCGCCGGACATCGACCGCCAGCGCCGTTTCGAACAGCAGGATCGGCAGGAAGACGTGCAGAAGCACGTCCGACGAGATGTCCAGCTCGGCCAGCGAATTCAGGAAATCGTGCAGCGGATCCTTGCCCGGCCCGGCGAAGGTCTGGATCACGGCGCCCAGCGCCACGCCGACGCCGGCCAGCAGCACCGTGTAGGGCATCTGGAAGCGGGCGGCGAGCGGCGGCAGGAAACTGACGAGGGCGAGAAGCCCGGCAACGCCGAGGACTTGGATGACGATGTCGTGCATGGTTCCACGGAACGGCTGCGGCGTGGGCTGCACGGTATCGCCGCACTGTGGCGGGGGCAAGGCCATGGGCCGCAGATTCCTGCGGCAAAAATGGTCCGCAGCGATGCACCGGCCGGCAGCAGGGGGGTATGCCGCTCCGACGTATTCCCCCTCCCTTTATCCGGGACTCACCGCCAGCCGCCGTCCTTCGTCAGGCCGGACAGGATGTCCGTCAGGATAGCGTGGGTGGCACGGGCGGCGGCCGACATCGGCCGGCCGGCGGCATGGGCCAGCAGGATGCTGCGGTCGATCTGCGGATCGGCGATGGGCAGGCCGGTCAGCCGCTCCGCCGCCACGCCGTGGCGCGCCACCCGGTCCGACAGCACGGTATAGCCGCAGCCTTCCGCCACCAGCGCCTTGATCTGCTCCAGCGCGTCGATCTCCAGCGCCACGGTGACGCTTGCCCGCGCCAGCAGGGCGGCATGCTCGACCTCCTCGCGCACGCCGTGCGGCCGGCCGGGCAGGATCAGCGGCAGGGAGAGCGCCTCGGCGAAGGGGATGGCGCTGCGCCCGCGCAGCAGCGGGTCGTCGGCCGGCCCGACCAGATGCAGCTTCTCGCGCGCCACCAGCTCGGTCTCCAGCCCGCCCATCTCCTTGGTGCCGAACACCAGCGCGAGGTCGAGCCGCCCCGACAGCACCCATTCCAGCATGTGGCCGGACAGCCCCTCGACCACCCGCAGGCGGATTTGCGGGTGGGTGCGCCGCACCGCCAGCGCCAGCGGCACGGTCAGCACCGGCCCCAGCGAGGTCGGGATGCCGACGGTCGCCGGACCTGCCGGCACCGCCTCCACCGCGCGCACCTCGTCGCGCAGCCCGTCCATCTGGCCGATCAGCGCCGCCGCCCGCTGCGCCAGCCGCCGCCCGCTTTCCGTCGGCACCACGCCGCGCGCCGTGCGCAGCACCAGCTGGCAGCCGAAATCCTCCTCCAGCCGCTTCAGATGCAGGCTGAGCGCCGGCTGCGCCACCCGCAGCACATCCGCCGCGCGGGAGATCGAGCCATGCTCGACGATGCCCAGGAAATAGCGAAGCTGCCGCACATCCATCCCGCCGGAACCCCTGCCGTCCATACCATGGCGCTATGAAAGGGGTGGCGGGGATCGCGTGTCAATATGGGGCGGTTGGTGCTTGCAGGGTCGGGTTCCTTGCAATGCCGCAGCCCGCGGGCATCCGCCCTTGTCGTTCAGGAGGCGACGGCTGCCAGCATCCGGAGCGTTTTCAGTCCCTTCGGCTTGTCGGGTGCGACGATGTCCTTGTGGATGCAGCCGATCACGGACTTGATGACGTCGGTCTTGTTGAGCGCCGTGGCTTCCACGACCGTTTCCAGTTCGCGCGACATGGTCGGGGTGATCTTCATCGACAGCCGCCGCCTCGCCGAACCGCGCCCGGTCTTCGGTGCACCCTCGAAGAACGCCCTGGTCTCGTCGAGGCTGTCGGCAAGCTGGCGCGACAGGGTCCGGTCGGCGGCGTAGCGGTTGATGTAGTACATCAAAAGCGGCTTGCGGAACTCGGTCGTCAGGCCCGGATCGATGCGATAGGCGGCGAGATCGAGGGCGTCGGTGTAAACCGACGGCAGGTTGGCCTCTATGGAAATCGTGGCCCTGTCATAGGCGGCCTTGATCGCCGGGGTCGACTGCGGCGGGGTGGCGACGACCGCACCGCACGTGTCGCAGACGGCGACGAGGATGTTCTGCGCCACGCCCTTGCCGTCGTCGAACGGGACGTCGCGCAAGGCGAAGGTTGTCGTCGTCAGCCCGTCCGTCCCGCAAACGGCTTTGCTCTTGTCGCCTTCACGGTAGATCTTCACGACGGCACCTCATCGATGGACGCTGATAAAGATCGTGTCGGGATCCACGAAGTAGAATTTGATGTACCAGCCCCGATGCCTGACGATGTTGACCTCGATGCCAGGGGCCCTGTGGTGAGGGCTGACACTGTGATCGTTTCCCCTGGCGCTTTTCAGAATCTGAATGACTTGCTCGGCGGTAACCGCACCCATCTGGAGCAGGTTCTTGGTGTCGATTGCAGTTCGGGCTTCGTGCTGGAACGTTCCGTCCCTCAAGGCTCGGATGACCTTGGGCTTTACCGTCGACCACCCCACCGGCATCCCCCATAATATACGATGATCTTCGTACGCTTCAAGCCTGCTGGAACGACTCGTGTGACCAAGGATCGGGCAGCGGCGGGACCGTTGCAAGCTCAACGCGCGGCTGTGCGGCAGAAACGGAAATCGCGTAAGGCGACCGGGCGACGGCGGGCGCTGCCCTCTTGCGGTCCCCCCTCTTGATCGCCGCAAATCCGTTAACCATTTACCCATCAGGCACCGGACGGTCGCGCATTCGCGGACCGTCGGGGGCGCCGTTCCGCGCCGGATGACTGGGCGGAAGACCATGGAAACGGAGTGCCGGATGGACTTCGGTCAATTCACCGATCGTGCGCGCAGCGTCATTCAGGCCGCGCAGATCGCCGCCCTTGCCGAGCGGCATCAACAGCTTCTCCCCGAACATCTGCTGAAGGCCCTGATCGACGAAGGCAGCGGCGTGGCGGCGCGTCTGGTGCGCGACACCGGCGGCGACCCCGATCTGCTGAAGTCCGCGACCGAGGAGCAGCTGTCCCGCGCGCCGGTCCAGGCCGGCTCCAGCGAGGGACCGCAGCCGCTCTACATGTCGCCGGCGCTGGCCGCCGTTCTCCAGGCCGCCGTCGCCTCGGCGCGCAGCGGCGGCGACCGCTTCGTCACCGCGGAGCGCCTGCTGGAGAGCCTCGCCCGCCAGAGCGGCCCGCTGCGCGCGCTGTTCCGCCGCGCCGGCGTCGATGCCGACGCCCTGGCCGCCGCCGCCGATGCCCAGCGCAAGGACCATCCCGCCGACGCGGAGACCGAGACGACGGCCGGCGAGGCGCTGGCCCGCTACACCCGCGACCTGACCGAAGAGGCGCGGCAGGGCCGGCTCGACCCGGTCATCGGCCGTGACGACGAGATCCGCCGCACCATCCAGGTGCTGGCGCGGCGCACCAAGAACAATCCCGTCCTGATCGGCGAGCCCGGCGTCGGCAAGACCGCCGTGGTCGAGGGGCTGGCCCAGCGTCTGGCCTCCGGCGACGTGCCGGAAGGGCTGAAGGACCGCCGCGTGCTGTCGCTCGACCTCACCGCGCTGCTGGCCGGCGCCAAGTTCCGCGGCGAGTTCGAGGAGCGGCTGAAGTCGGTCCTGAGCGAGGTGCAGGAGGCCAACGGCCGCATCATCCTGTTCATCGACGAGCTGCACACGCTGATCGGCGCCGGCCGCACCGACGGGGCGATGGACGCCGCCAACATGCTGAAGCCCGCGCTGGCCAGAGGCGAGCTGCGCTGCGTCGGCGCCACCACGCCCGACGAGTACCGCAAATACATTGAGAAGGACGCCGCGCTCGCCCGCCGCTTCCAGCCGGTGACGGTGGACGAGCCGTCGGCCGACGACGCGGTGTCGATCCTGCGCGGCATCAAGGGCAAGTATGAGGTCCATCACGGCGTGCGCATCGCCGATGCGGCGGTGGTCGCGGCGGTCAGCCTGTCGGCGCGCTACATCGGCGACCGCCGCCTGCCCGACAAGGCCATCGACCTCGTCGACGAGGCGGCGAGCCGCCTGCGCATGGCCATCGACAGCAAGCCGGAGGCGCTCGACGCCGTCGACCGCCGCGTCGCCCAGCTGAAGATCGAGCGCGAGGCGCTGAAGGCCGAGCCGGATGCCGCCTCGCAGGAGCGTTTGCATGTGCTGGACGGCGAACTGATCGAAGCGGAAGCCCGCCAGACCTCGATGGAGGAGGAGTGGCGCGCCTCGCAGTCCCGCCGCACCGAAGGGCGCCGCCTGAAGGAGGAGCTGGACCAGGCCCGCACGAAGTTGGAGCGCGCCCAGCGCGACGGCGACTGGGCCAAGGCCGGCGAGCTTGCCTATGGCGTGGTGCCCGATCTGGAGAAGCGTCTGGCCGAGGCCGAATCGCGCGCCAGTGCCGAGCGTGACGAGGTGACGGCCAAGGACATCGGCGCCGTCGTCACCCGCTGGACCGGCATTCCGGTCGAACGGATGCTGGAGGGCGAGCGCCAGCGGCTGAAGGGCATGGAGGACAAGCTGGCCGAGCGCGTTGTCGGCCAGAAGGAGGCGGTGCGCGCGGTGTCCAAGGCGGTGCGGCGTGCCCGTGCCGGGCTGAAGGACCCCAGCCGCCCGACCGGTTCCTTCCTGTTCCTGGGCCCGACCGGCGTCGGCAAGACCGAGCTGGCCAAGGCGCTGGCCTCCTTCCTGTTCGACGACGAGACGGCGATCACCCGGCTCGACATGTCGGAGTATATGGAGAAGCATGCGGTCAGCCGCATGATCGGTTCGCCGCCGGGCTATGTCGGCTATGACGACGGCGGCTCGCTGGCCGAACGCATCCGGCGCCGGCCCTATCAGGTCGTGCTGCTGGACGAGGTGGAGAAGGCGCATCCCGACGTGCTGAACGTCCTATTGCAGGCGCTCGACGACGGGCGGCTGACCGACGGGCAGGGCCGCACCGCCGACTTCCGCCACGCCATCCTCATCATGACCTCCAATCTGGGGGCCGAGGCGCTGAGCGCCTTGGGCGACGACGAGGACATGGCCGGCGTGACGGTGGAGGTGATGGACGCGGTCCGTAAGGCCTTCCGGCCGGAGTTCCTCAACCGGCTGGACGACGTCCTGATCTTCCGCCGGCTGGGCCGGGACCAGATGTCGCGGATCGTCGACATCCAGCTGTCCCGCGTCAACGAGCGGCTGGCCGAGCGCGGCGTCACCCTGGCGGCGGATGCCGCGGCCAAGCGGCGGCTGGGCGATCTGGGCTGGGATCCGGCCTTCGGCGCCCGTCCGCTGAAGCGGGCCATCCAGGGTCTCGTCGAGGACCCCATCGCCGAGCGTCTGCTCGACGAGGAGGTGGAGGGCAAGACCACCATGACCCTGTCGGTGGTCGACGGCCAGCTGGCGCTGGACGGCGTGGTGGTAGAGGAGGACCGGGCGCACGGCTTCAAGGCGCCGGAACGCCCACCGCTCGGCTTCTCCCTGCCGCCGGTGGCGAGTTCCGCCGCCAGCCGCGAGGCCTCGGTCCACTGACGGTCCACTGACCGGATGACGCGTGACGGGGAAGGGGGCGCAGGCTTTGCGCCCCCTTTTCCATTTCCGGGGCTGCCCTTGGGCCGCTGCGTCTGCTAAATGACCGCTGCAACGCCGCACCGGACAGGGGGCAGGACATGACCGCGACGACGCCTTCCAATTTGGCCTACCTGTCGAATTTCTCGCTGGCCGGTCAGGTGGCGCTCGTCACCGGGTCGGGGCGTGGGCTGGGGCTGGAGATCGCGCGGGCGCTGGCCGGCTCGGGCGCGCATGTGCTGCTGAACGGCCGCGACGCCGCGACGCTGGAGGACCGCGTTGCCGAGATTGAGGCGGCCGGCGGCAGCGCGTCGGCCCTGGCCTTCGACGTGTCGGACCGGGCGGCGGTGCGCGACGCCTTCGCGCGGATCGACCGCGAGCATGGCCGGCTCGACGTGTTTGTGCAGAATGTCGGACAGCGCAACCGCAAGCCGCTGGCCGAGCTGACCGACGACGAGATCGTCACCCTTCTCGACGTCGATCTGGCCTCCAGCCTCATTCTGGCGCGGGAGGCGGCGCGGCTGATGTTGCCGCGGGGCAGCGGCCGGCTGATCGCCGTCACCTCCGTTGCCGGGCAGATCGCGCGGGCCAACGACAGCGTCTATGCCGCGGCGAAGGCCGGGCTGAACGGCATGGTGCGGGCGCTGGCCGCCGAATACGGCGCGCAGGGCCTGACCAGCAACGCCATCGCCCCCGGCTTTTTCGCAACCGAAACGAATGCGGCGATTGCTGGCGATCCCGAACGCGGCGCCTATTTCGCCAACCGCACGCCGCTGGGCCGCTGGGGCCGGCCGGAGGAGATCGCCGGGGCGGCGGTGTTCCTGGCCTCTGCCGCGGCGTCCTATGTCAACGGTCACGTCTTGGTCGTCGATGGCGGCGCCACCATCTTGATGTAAGCCGCCGGCCGACTGCCCCCCTGCCATGCTGACGATCCCGATCTCCTGCGGCGATCCCGCCGCCCTGTTCCGTCCCTGGAGCGCCGAGCCCTGGGCGATGCTGCTCGACAGCGCCGCCCCCCATCCACAGAACGGGCGCTATTCCTACATCGTTGCGGACCCGTTCCAAACCGTGGAGGCCACCGGCGGGCAGACCCTGGTGGACGGCCGGCCGGTCGGCGGCAGCCCCTTCGATGCGCTGGAACGAGCGCTGGCCGCATGTCCGCTCCCCTCCGCCGGTCCGGTTCCCTTCACCGGAGGGGCCGTGGGCTTCGTCGGTTACGAAGCCGGAACGGCTTTGGAGGGCCTGATCTCCCGCCATGGCAATCCGGGGGGCCAGCCGGACTTCGCCTTCGGCCTCTACGATGTCGTCGCCGCCTTCGACCGGCAGGAGGGCCGTGCCTGGGTGATCGCCGCCCGGCCGGAGGCGGAGGACCGCGCCCGCCGCATGGCGGCGCGGCTGTCCGTTCCGCCACTGGAACAATCGGCCGGGCCGGCGCCGCTGCACTGGCGGTCGGAGCTGGCGCGCCCGGACTATCTCGACCGGGTCGGGCGGGTGCTGGACTATATCCGGGCCGGCGACATCTATCAGGCCAACTTCACCCAGCGCTTCCTCGCCGATGTGCCGGGCTCCGTCGATGCTTATGCGCTCTACGAACGCCTGCGTGCCTTGAGCCCGGCGCCCTTCGCCGCCTTCCTCAACTGCGGCCCGAGGCTGAGGCTGGCCGGGGCGTCGCCGGAGCGCTTCATCCGGCTGGGCGCCGACCGCAGGATCGAGACCCGGCCGATCAAGGGCACCCGTCCGCGCCACGCCGATCCGGCGGCAGATGCGCGGGCTGCGGCGGAACTGTCGGCCAGCATCAAGGACCGGGCGGAAAACCTGATGATCACCGACCTGCTGCGCAACGATTTGGCGCGCGTGTCGGAGGTCGGCAGCGTCAAGGTGCCGGTGCTGTTCGGGCTGGAGAGCTTCGCCACCGTCCATCACCTCGTGTCCGTCGTCACCGCCCGCCTGCTGCCAGGGCTGGGGCCGGTCGATCTGCTGCGCGCCGCCTGTCCCGGCGGATCGATCACCGGCGCGCCGAAGATCCGCGCCATGCAGATCATCGACGAGCTGGAGGTGGCGCGCCGCGGCGCCTATTGCGGCTCGGTGGCCTGGATCGGCTTCGATGGCGCGATGGACAGCAACATCGTCATCCGCACCCTGTCGGTGACGCCGGACGCGGTGATCGCCCAGGCCGGCGGCGGCATCGTCGCCGATTCCGATCCGGCCGACGAGCATGAGGAAATGCTGGTCAAGGCCCGCGCCCAGCTGCGCGCGGCGGGCGATCCGGTGGGGGAGGGAACGGCATGACGATCTGGCTGAACGGGCGGCTGATCCAGGCGGCGGAGGCCCGGATCGACCCGGCCGACCGCGGCTTCACGCTCGGCGACGGGCTGTTCGAGACGATCCGGATCAAGGACGGCGTTCCGCGCCACCTGCCGCGCCATCTCGACCGGCTGGGCGCGGGCGCTGAACTGCTCCGCCTGCCGCTGCCCTACAGCGGCGCGGAACTGACCGGGGCGATGGCGGCGCTGATCGGGGCGACCGGCATTGCCGACGGTGTGCTGCGCCTGACCCTGTCGCGCGGAACCGGCGCCCGCGGGGTGCTGCCGCCGGCCGATGCCCGGCCGACCCTGCTGATGACCGTTGCACCCGCCGCCCACATGACCGCGCCGGTGTCCGCCATCGTCGCCCGCGGCACCCGCCGCAACGAGCATTCGCCGCTGTCGCGCCTGAAGTCGCTGAATTACCTCGATTCCATCCTGGCCCGGCAGGAGGCGGCGGAGCGCGGCGCCGACGAGGCGCTGCTGCTGAACGCCGCCGGCCGACTGGCGGAATCGAGCGTCGCCAACCTGTTCCTGTCGGTCGGCGGCCGGTTGCTGACCCCGCCGCTTGCCGACGGTGCCCTTCCCGGCATCCGCCGCGCCTTGATCCTGGAGCGCCATGGCGCCGAGGAAGCGCCGCTCACCCCGGAAGACCTCGCCCGCGCCGACGAGGCCATCCTGACCAACAGCCTGGGCCTGCGCCCGCTGGTGGCGGTCGATGGCCGCCCGGTCGGCAGCGGGGCGGCGGGGCCGGTTCTGGCCCGCCTGCTGGCCGATCCCGACCTGTAATCCGTCGCCATCCATAGGGACCGTGATGATCGAGACCGTGAGCTTTCCCGAACTGACCATCATCGGCTGCATGGTCGAGGCAAGCGGCGACGAGCTGCCCGCCGCCGTCGCCGCCGCGTGGGAACGCGTCTTCGCTGCCGATGTCGGAACGGCGGCCTACGCCGCGGTGTCGCTGCCAGACGAGAATGGGCTGAACCGCCGGCTGGTCGGCTTCATGGCGGCCAAGGCCAGCGAGATCCCGGACGGCATGGTCCGCCTCGACCTCGACGCCGGCCGCTACCTGCGCACCGCGCAGGACGGCCCGCAGGCGGCGATTGCCGACGGTTTCGCCCGGCTTCACGCCCATGCCGCGGCGAACGGGCTGACGCTGTCGGGCATCGCGCTCGATTTCGGCCACCGGCCCGGCCAGCAGGATGGGCGCCACGAACTGCATCTGGCGCTCGCCCCGCAACTGCCGGCGCTCGGCTGACGTCTCAAAGCGGGCCGGTCCGCGCCCCCTGCTTCAGCGCGCCGTGCTGTAGACGCCGTGGATGCCGAATTCCACCGGCTGCCCGGCCAGATGGCGGTTCAGCAGGGCGGCGACCTCCGCGGCGGCCGGCTTGCCGTCGAGGGCGGCGAGGTCGCGTTGCAGCGCCGCCATCGGCTTGGGCGAGGCGATGGCGAGGAAATGGTCGGCGCCGAAGGGCGGCTCCACCGTCAGCGCCAGCCGGTAGGGGCCGCCGCGCGGGATCTGCGGCGGATCCTTGCGGTCCGCCAGCGGGTAGAGATAGTTCACCGTGCCGTCGGCGGCGAGGTTGATCAGGGTGAAATAGGTGCCGCTGTTGCCGCCGATGTCGAGCGAGACCGTCTCGCCCTTGCGGTAATCGCGGTCGCCCGGCTCGACGGCCAGCGCGAGCGAGCGCTCCTGCGCCGCCGCCTTCACCCGCAGCACCAGCGCCCATTTGTCGATCACCCCCTGCACCCGCCGCCGGGTCTCCGCTGCCGCCGGGTCGCCGGGAATGCTGGCCAGCACGTCGCCCGTCGAACTGACCACCTCGCCGGAGGCGCTGTCCCAGACCAGGGCGGCATCGTCCTTTCCGGCCGGCTCGACCCCGGTGAAGCCCGCCGCCAGCGTCTTCACCACCGCCGGCTTGCCCAGGATGCGCAGCGGGATGGCGCCTGCCGCCGGCAGCAGGGAGGGCGGCTTCGGCCGGCCGGCGACCGGGTCGATCAGCGGGACCTCGCCCCGGCCGCGCGGCTGGACCTGCGGATGCTGCCGCCCTTCCAGCGCCATGCGCACGGCGCCGCGGATGTGCGCCTCCAGCTCCCCCTTGGTGACGATGCCGTCGCCGTCGCGGTCGGCCTGCCCGCGGAGCGCGTTGGCGAAGGCCCAGCTCAGCGCGCCGCGCGGCTTGCGGTCGATCAGCACCTCCGGCGCCAGCTCGTCGTCGGCCACCGCGGCGAAGAAGGTGACGTTCGGCTGCTCTTCCGCCTCCGCCTGCAAGGCGGCGCGGGTGGGCGGGGGCAGGGCGTCGTCCTCGATGTGGTCGACCGGCACGCCGTCGATGGTCGCCGCCCGGGTGCCGAGCTTGCCGGCGCGGTCGTCGAAGGCGCGGGTCATCGTTCCGGAATGGCACGAATCGGAAACGAAGATCACCCGGCGCGGTGCCGCCTCCTTGAACAGGACGGCGATCTCGTCGTCGGTCAGGCGCTGTGCCGTGCCGGGGCCGCGCGGGGCGAAATCGGCCAGCACCAGGAATTCGTCCAGCCCGTCGGCCTCGCTGCCGGGCACACGCTCCGGTTGTTGTGCGCCATGGCCGGCGAAGGTCAGCACCAGCGTCGAGTCGGGGGAGGTTTCGGCGATCAGCTGCCGCCATGCGGCGATGATCCGGCTGCGCTCGGCCTCGCCATCGACGAACAGGCGCAGTTTCCGCACACCGAGACCCTTCAGCGCATCGGCGATGTCGCGGGCGTCGTTGACCGCCCCCTGGAGCGGATTGATCCGGCTGTACCTGTCGATTCCGATCACCAGCGCGGCGATTTCCGCCCGCGCCGGGCCCGCGGCCAGCATCGGTCCGGCGGCGAGCGAGAGGCCCGCCAACGCCGTCGCCAACACGGTCAGCCGCCGCAATCCTGCAATCATTCGATGCCCCAAATACCCCGGAAGAGACCGGCCCGCCCGAACGGGTTACGGCCGATGATAGTTAAAAGACTGCACGAATTGGTAGCAATGACCCCTTCCTTCAGGGTTGTTGCTGTGGCAGCGTTGCAGCCGGGTTCGAGCCGCCGTGACGATGCAGCCGCTGGGGGGTGGCGCCGATGGTCACGGTTTCGGATCTGAAACGCAAGACGCGATCGAACAGAAAAGCAAACGGGAATCCAGGCAATGCGAAGCAACCGTGTCAGGGCAAGCCTCCTCTCCGTCACCATCGTCGCCATGGCGCTCAGCGGCTGCGTGACCACGCAGCAGGACCGCATCGGCGCCAATGACGGGTCCGATGCCTGCTACCAGTACCGGGTCGCCCTCGATTCGACCGGCAATTTCTATGCCGAGGACATGCTGAAGGGCGCCGCCATCGGTGCGGGCGCCGGGGCGCTGACCGGTGCGCTGGCCGGCGGCAACCTCAAGAGTGCCCTGATCGGGGCCGCAGCCGGGGCCGCCGTCGGCACGCTCGGCGGCTACTGGAACTCCAGGATGCAGCAGGGCCGCGATCAGGCGATCCTGGGCGTGGCGAACGATCTCGACACCGAGAACCAGAACCTGGACCGCACCCAGGTCGCGCTCGACCAGCTGGTGAACTGCCGCCGCGCCGAGATCGCGCGGGTCAAGGCCGACTACAAGGCGAACCGCATCGGCAAGCCGGAAGCCGAACAGCGCCTCGCCCTGATCCGCGGCCAGCTGGACAAGGACTACACCATCGCCAGCGGCATCAACCAGAACATCGTCAAGCGCCGCGACGAGTATCTGATCGCCGCCGACAACATCGAGCCGGGTGCCGCCGCCAAGATCCGCACCAAGACCGCGGTCAAGGCGCAGACCAAGAAGAAGCCGGCCAAGCAGACCACGACCGCCAGCGCCTCGCCGTCGCAGGTGGTCCAGCGCACCAACACCGCCTTCGAAACGTCGGAGCGCATCAACGCCTCGACCAACGCCATCCAGCAGATCGCCCAGAAGGAAGCCACCCTCGACGCGGTCTGAGGCGCGGTCCGAGGCGCAATCCGACAAGGTCCGATAGGATCCGCCCGGCCGCAGCATCTCCATAAGGTGCCGCGGCCGGGCGGTCTTCGACATTCAGTGCAAGCGGAACCGACGATGGCCGGCTGTCTCACTCACCCGATCACGCGGCTTCGGCGCGGTGCCAGTATCGGCATCCGCTCCGGCGCTCTCCTCGCCGCCCTCCTCGGCCTTCTGCTGGGCTGGCTGGCGGCTGGAAGCGCGCTGGCGGGCGACGCATCGACGGGCGCGTTCCTGCGCATCGAGACCGGTGGCCACACCGCCCGCGTCAACCGGCTGGCCAGCGATGCCCAGGGCCGGCTGATCGCCACCGTGTCCAACGACAAGTCCCTGCGCCTGTGGAGCCGCGACGGCGAGCCGCTGGGCGTGCTGCGCGTGCCGATGGAGGCGGGGGACGAAGGGGCGCTCTATGCCGTCGCCCTGTCCGCCGACGGGTCGCTGGCCGTGGCGGCCGGCAACACGGGCACCAGCTGGGGCGACGGCGTCACGCTCTACCTGTTCGACGTGAAGGCCCAGCGGCTTAAGGCGCGGCTTGCCGGCCAGCCGCAGGTGCTGAACGATCTGGCCTTCTCGCCCGACGGGCGGTTCGTCGCCGGGGCCTTCGGCGGCACCGCCGGCATCCGCGTGTGGGACAGCGCCGGCTTCAAGCCGGTCGCCGAGGATACCGGCTACGGCGCGCGGGTTTCGGCGCTGGCCTTCGCGCCCGACGGCCGGCTCGCCACCGCGTCCTTCGACGGCAACATCCGCCTCTACGATGCCGGCTTCAAGCAGAAGGCCAAGCGCAAGCCGGGCAGCGGCATGCCCTATTCGGTGGCCTTCTCGCCCGACGGGGCGCTGCTGGCCGTCGGCTATGCCGACCAGACGCGGGTCGACGTGCTGTCGGGCAGCGACCTGAAGGCGCGTCTTTCACCCAAGACCACCGGCATCTCCGGCGGCAGCTTCGCCGCCGTCGCCTGGGACGGCACGGCGCTGGTCGCCGCCGGCACCGCGACGCAGGACGGCGCCCGCAACGTGGTGCGCCGCTGGGCCGACGGCGGCAAGGGCGCCTTCGCCGACACCCCCGTGGCGCGCGATTCGGTGACCCACCTGCTGGCCCTGCCCGGCGGCGGGGTGGCCTTCGCCGCCGCCGACCCCGGATGGGGCGTGCTCGATCCGGCCGGCCGGCTGCTGTTCGCCCGCATCGGCGACGTCGCCGATTACCGCGACATCCATCTCGGCCGTTTCGGCCTGTCGGACGACGGGCTGGTGCTGGAATTCGGCATGGAGCAGGGCGGCCGGCGGCCGATGCGCTTCGACGTGCTGGCCCGCAGCCTGACGCCGGCGCCCGAGGTGCTGCCCGGCCTGAACCGCCCGTCCGCCGAGGGACCGGGCATCGGCGTTTCCGACTGGCGCAACAGCCGGACGGCCAAGGTCAATGGCCAGCCGGTGAAACTGGACAGCGGCGAGTGGGCGCGCAGCGTCACCGTGCTGGGCGCGCAGCGCCGCGTCCTGCTGGGCGGCGAGTTCAGCCTGCGCCTGCTCGATTCCGCCGGTGCCGAGCTTGCCCGCGCCGAGGTGCCGGCCGCCGTGTGGGGCGTCGTCGCGTCGGCCGACGGCCGGGTCGCCGTGGCGGCGCTGGGTGACGGCACGTTGCGCTGGTATGCCCTGTCCGGCGGCGCCCGCCCGCTGGAGGAGCTGGCGGCGCTGTTCCCGCACCGCGACGGCCGCCGCTGGGTGCTGTGGACGCCGGAGGCCTTCTTCGACCATTCCGAGAGCGGCGGCGAGACCCTGGTCGGCTTCCATCTGAACGACCCCAAGAAGAAGGGGCTGCAATGGGTGGAGTTCAAGCAGGTCTACCGCGTGTTCGACGCGCCTGAACTGGTGCGCGCCAGGCTGCGCCAGACCGGGCAGGCGGAGATCGCGGCGCGCCTGTCCGCCATCGGCGACATCCGCCTGCTGACCCAGCGCCGTCCGCAGGTGACCCTGCTGGACTATTGCACCGTGCCCGCCGCCTCCCGCGGGCTGGCGCTCGGCACCGGTGCGGTTGAGGTCCCGGCCACGACTACGACCCCGGCCCCGGCGGTGACGGCGGACGCCGAAACCTGCCATCCGCTGGACATGACGCCGGTCAGCCGCGCCTTCGCGCGCGCCAAAGAGCCGGCCCCGGCCCCCGCAGCGGCGGTAGTAGCCGCCAAGGCGCCGCCGCAAGGGGCGGCCCAGGCGGCGGATCCCGACGGCACGGCGGACACGCCCCGCCTGACCGTGGCGCTGCCGGAGGGGATCGGTGCGGTGCGCCTGCGCTACCGTGTCGCCGATACCGGCGGCGGCATCGGGTCGGTCGATCTCTTCCGCAATGGCCGCAACGTCAGCGGCCAGGACAAGTCGCGCGCCTTCGCCCGCGCCAAGGACCCCTCGCCGCAGCCTGCCGAACAGCCCTCCCCGCCGCCGCCATCCCCGCCCGCCGCAGGCGACGTCGCCAAGGATCAGGCGCCGGTGCCGGAAGAGCGGGTGAGCACCGTCCGGCTCGATCCGGGCAGCAACCGCGTGCAGATCCGTGCCTACAGCGGGTCCGACGCCATCTACGAGCGCTCGGCCCTGGTCGATTTCGTTCTGCCGGCGCCGGTTGCAGAGGCGGAGGACGGCAAGGCGCGGGACGTGCCGGACCGGCCGCGGCTGATCACCTTCGTCGTCGGCATCGACAAATACCGGCCGGCGGGCTCGCAGCTGCGCTTCGCCCGTGCCGACGCCACCTCCTTCGCCGAGGCGGTGCGCGGCCGCATTCCCGCAACCTACGACCGGGAGCAGTCGCTGGCGCTGTCGCGGACGCTCTATGACGAGGAGGCGAGCCGCGACGCCGTCGTGTCCGGGCTGGAGGCGCTGGCCGCTGCCGCGCGGGAACAGGACACGGTCGTCCTCTACCTTGCCGGCCATGGCGTGATCGTGCCGTCGCCGAAGGACCCGTCGGTCAAGCTGTACCATTTCATCACCCAGGACGTGGCCGCCACCACGCCCGAGGCGATCACCCGGCAGGGCCTGTCGGAAAAGGATCTGAACCGGCTGGTCAGCGCCATCGCCGCCCGCAACGTGCTGGTCCTGCTCGACACCTGCCATTCGGGTGCCGTGTCCGCCGGCACGGTCGACAAGCTGTACCAGGACATGGGCCAGCGCTATCTGCTGGCGGCCTCGTCGGAGCAGGAGGAGGCGCTCGACAGCTATGACGGCCGCAACGGCATCTTCGCCCATGCGGTGCTGGAGGGCTTGAAGGGCAAGGCCCTGCTGCCGGGCGACGAGGCGGTCTACAACCTGACGCTCGGCCAGTACGTCAACCGCGCCGTGCCGCGTCTGGCGCGGGAGAAGCGCTGGAACCAGTCCGCCATCTTCAAGACCGGCGGCAACGAGCTGAACCCCTTCCCGCTGGCGGCGCCGGAGCCGGCGAAGCCCTGAACGCCCGTTTGGAAAGCGTCCATCATGATCCGCGTCCTTTCCGGTCCGTCACTCCCGCGACTTTGGGGAGCCCGGCTTCCGGCGGCGGCAGGCATCGCCTGCCTCCTGACGGTCGGGGTGTCGCAGGCCCAGTCCCCGCCGGCGGCGGCTGTGGACACCCCGCGTCCGACCGCCGCCGAGGCTCGTGGGCAGGTGGACGCGGCGGTTGGCCGCCTGACCTGCGCCGGTGTCGAAACGACGGAGACCGCCAAGGGGCTGCGCATCGCCGGCTATGTCGGCAGCGTCGAGGACGCCGGTGTCCTGAAAGCGGTACTCACCGCGTTGCCGCCCGGCATCGATCTCGATGTGCGGGTGGCGGTGCGGCCCTGGCCGCTGTGCGAGGGGCTGGGCATCGCCGGGCTGGCTGGCGGGCCGAAGGAGAGTCCGGAAGGGCAGGGGTCCGACGCCCCGACGCTCGGCTTCAACCGGCCGTCTCTGGTCTACCGCAAGGGCGAGACGCTGGAGGTCACGGTCACCGCCGGCATGCCGGGCCATCTGACCGTCGACTACATCGACACCGACGGCAGCGTGATCCACATGGTGCCGATGCGCCTGCGCCGCGACGACCGTGTGGAGGCCGGGCGGCCGGTGACGCTCGGCGTCGCGAAGTCGGCGACCGACCGCATCTACACCATCGCCCCGCCCTTCGGCCCGGCGATGATCCTGGCGCTGGTGACCCGCGACCCGCTGTTTCCCGCCGACCGGGAGGAGGTCGAGCCCGCCGGTCCCTATCTGGCGGGCCTGCGCGCTGCGCTGGCGGCGGCGCTGCCGGCCGACGCCAAAGGCACCGTGGCCGTCCGCTCCGCCGTCCTCACCACCGTCGCCGAGTAGCGTGGCCGCCACGGTCTTAACGAATCCACTGCCGGCCCGCACTGCCGTCCATTGCCAGATGCCGGGGCAAACACTATGATTCAAGCGGTAGAAGCCGGGTGTCCTCAGGGGCGAGACCCGTACCGCTTGAGACGATCGGAAGACCCGTATGGACGCTCACGACCTTTCGCTGGACGACAACCGCACGCTCCAGGCCATCGGCATCCTGGCCGACGTGCTGGATGGGGTCGAGGGGCCGGGCGGTCTCGACACGGTGCTGGTGTCCAAGGCGCTGCGTCAGGTGATCGCCACCAAATCGCAGCCGGCCTTCGAATTCGCCTCCCGCGCCTTCAACACGCTGGAACCCTCGGTCCGCCGCCAGGTGGCGCAAACCGCGGACGAGGCGGCGCATCACTCGGTCGAGCTGCGCGGCCGGGTCGGCGGCTTCCTGTCCACCGCCCCGAAGAAGCCGGTTCCCCCGGGGCAGGTCGTCGGCCAGCAGCCCAACTTCATCACCGCGCTGAACCTGCGCTCCCGCCGCCGGCCGAACTCGCCCACCTGACCCACCCGTCTGGGCCGGCCCACGCGAGCTGGCTTAGCCGGCCTTTTCGGGCCTTTCATTTCCCGGCCATGCTTCCTCCGGCAGCGTGTCGAGCAGCGCGCAGTCCCAATAGGGGCGCGGGCCGAAGCGCTGCACCAGGAAATCCACGAACACCCGCACCTTCGGCGACAAATGGCGGTTCTGCGGATAGACCGCATTGACGCTGACCTCGGCCGGGACATGGCGGTGCAGGATGCTGACCAGCTCGCCGCGCGACAGCGCCTGCCCGCACAGGAAGGTCGGCGACATGATGAAGCCGACGCCGGACGCCGCCGCCTCGCGCAGCAGGTCGCCGTTGTTGCTGCGGATCGGGCCCGTCACCCGGACGCTGCGCATCTCCCCGTCGACGATGAACGGCCACAGGTCGGGGGTCGGCACGTTGGTGTAGATCAGGCAGGCGTGGTTGCTCAGCTCGTCGGGCGTCTGCGGCACGCCATGCTTTTGCAGATAGGCCGGGCTGGCGCACAGCGCCATCCGCGCCGGGGCCAGCCGCCGGGCGATCAGGGAGCTGTCGCGCAGCCGGCCGATGCGCACCGCCAGATCGTACCCCTCGTCAACCAGATCGACCGTGCGGTCGTTCAGGTCCATGTCGATCTCGATGGCCGGGTAGCGCTCCAGGAACTCCGCCACGGCCGGGGCCAGATGCATGATGCCGAAGCTGACCGGCGCGTTCAGCCGCAGCCTGCCGCGCGGGGCGGCATGCAGGTCGGCGACCGCCTGCTCCGCCTCCTCCAGATCGGCGAGGATGCGGGTGCAGCGCTCGTAATAGGCCTGGCCCACCTCGGTCAGGCTGAGCTTGCGGGTGGTGCGGTTCAAGAGCCGCGCGCCGAGCCTGTTCTCCAGCTCGCCGATGCGGCGGGAGACCACCGACTTCGACAAATTGAGCCGGTCGGCGGCGGCGGTGAAGCTCTTGGTGTCCACCACCTTGATGAAGGCGAGCATGTCGTCGAGGCGATCCATGGCATTGTTGTACACCCGGAAACAATGAGGTGCCAAGATCCGGGATTACCGGAAGCGCCGCCGCGCCCTATTTCTGGTGTCACCGCCGCACCGGCACCGGTCCGCGGCGGCCGGAAAATCGACGGCCCATTCACGCAAACCAACAGGGAGTGACGGCGATGGCGAAGGTTCTGGTCCTCTATTACAGCAGCTGGGGTCATGTGTCGGAGATGGCGCAGGCGGTGGCCGAAGGTGCCCGCTCCGTCGCCGGGACCGAGGTGGCGGTGAAGCGCGTGCCCGAGCTGGTGCCGGAAGCCGTCCGCCAGTCCGCCCACTACAAGGACGAGAGCAACATCCCCGTCGCCACGGTCGACGAGCTGGCCCAGTACGACGCGATCATCATCGGCACGCCGACGCGCTACGGCAACATGGCCTCGCAGATGAAGAACTTCCTCGACCAGACCGGCGGGCTGTGGGCCAAGGGCGCGCTCGTCGGCAAGGTCGGCAGCGTCTTCACCTCCACCGCCACCCAGCATGGCGGGCAGGAAAGCACCATCCTCAGCACCCACACCGTCCTGCTGCATCTGGGTCTGGTGATCGTCGGGCTGCCCTATTCCTTCCAGGGCCAGATGGGCGTTTCGGAAGTCATGGGCAACTCGCCCTACGGCGCCAGCACCATCGCCGACGGCGACGGCTCGCGCCGCCCGAGTGCGGTCGAACTGGACGGCGCCCGCTATCAGGGCCGCCATGTCGCCGGGATCACGGCGAAGCTGCACGGTTGATGTCCGGTCTACAGTGAAGAAGGGGAGGGAGCCGTGGGCCTGCTGATCGATGGACAGTGGCAAGACCAGTGGTACGACACCAAGAAGACCGGCGGCGCGTTCGTCCGGACGGAGGCGCAGTTCCGCGACCGGGTGTCGGCCGACGGCTCCACCCCCTATCCGGCGGAGGCCGGGCGCTATCACCTGATGGTGTCGCTGGCCTGCCCGTGGGCGCACCGCACGCTGATCTTCCGCAAGCTGAAGCGGCTGGACGACGTGATCGGTGTCAGCATCGTCGACCCGCTGATGCTGGCCGACGGCTGGACCTTCGCCGAGCCGGAACCGGTCACCGGATCCGGCCGCCTCTACGAGGTCTATCTGAAGGCCAAGCCCGGCTACAGCGGCCGGGTGACCGTCCCGGTGTTGTGGGACAAAAAGACCGGCAGCATCGTGAACAACGAGTCGGCGGAGATCATCCGCATGCTCAACCGCGCGTTCGACGCCTTCACCGACGTCCGCACCGATTTCTACCCCGCTGAATTGGCGGAGGAGATCGACCGCGTCAACGCCCACGTCTATGACGCCGTCAACAACGGCGTCTACAAGGCCGGTTTCGCCACCTCCCAGGACAAGTACGAGGCGGCGTTCGACGCGCTGTTCGCCGCCTTGGACGGCATCGACGCCAAGCTGGCGACGCAGCGCTGGCTGGTCGGCAACCGCCTGACCGAGGCGGATTGGCGGCTGTTCACCACGCTGGTGCGCTTCGACGCGGTTTATGTCGGGCATTTCAAGTGCAACCAGCGGCGGATCGCCGACTATCCGCACCTGTCGGGCTATCTGCGCGACCTCTATCAGGTGCCGGGCGTGGCCGAGACGGTGAATTTCGACCACATCAAGCGCCATTACTACGGCAGCCACGCCACCATCAACCCGACCGGCATCGTGCCGAAGGGGCCGAAGCTCGACCTCGACGCGCCGCACGGACGCGGCGGCCTCGGGCCCGATCCGGTGTGACGCGTGACGGATCGGCTCCCCGGCGGTTGTCAGAAGGAAACGACAATCGCTCAGGGGAGTTCGTCCAATGCGTACAGTCATCCTCGCTGCCGCCGCCGTCCTGGCCCTGTCGTCGCCGGCCCTGGCCCAAAGCGGGCAATCCCAGAGCGGCCAAGGCGGATGGGGCGGCGCGCTCGATCAGCTGAACCGGGCCGTCAACCCCAACGCCTATCCGCAGGATCGCGACGGGCGCGCGGCGGATGAGCGCGATGTGAACCGCGATGCGAACCGTGACGGGCGGCGCTATGAAGGCTCGTCGGGCAACCGCCGCGGCAACGCCTACAGCGACTATTCCGACCGCGACCTGCGCAGCCAGTACGACCGGCTGGGCGAGGAGCAGCGCCAGCTCCGGCAGAGCCGCCGCGCCATCGAGGACGAGATGGAGCGCCGCGGCATCAACCGCTGAGAAAAACCTTAAATCAAGGGTCAGCCGTCAGGGCTTGTAGCAGCGGGCCATGTCTTCCGGGTTGCCCATCGCCTCGCACTGGAAGCCGTTGGAGAATTTGAAGCGCAGCGGGCCGGTCTTGCGGACGCTGACCACCGGCTTCTTTCCCGCATCCTGGAATTCCACCCAGGCGGAGCTGTCGAAGCGGGTCTGCACCCCGTTGCTCAGCTGCACGCGGCCCTGACGGTCCTTGATCACCTGGATGCCGGTGTTGAACAGCAGGTTCGGGCCGTCGGGCTTCGCCGACAGGCCGTTGGTGCAGTTCACCCCCTCCGGCTTGACCGCGACGCATTCGAAGGATTGCGGCTGGCTGGCGGTGAGGACCATCGCATAGATGGCGATTTCCAGGACATTCATCGGCATCGGCGTACACCAGCGGGAGGGCGGCGGGTTTTTCCGTCTTACCGGTCATCTGGTTACGAAAGGGATAATGTCGCGCCCGCGGTCGAATCTTGCGTGGACCGCCTGCCGATCCGGCGCGAAGACGGCTTCGGGGCGGCAGCCGGGCCGCTGCGGCCATCCGTCGCCGTGACATGACGGGTGAAGCGCCCCGGTGCCTGGACTTGCGCGTCCCGGACCGGTAGAAGCGGTGGCATCGGCCATTTCTTCAGCGACAGGGGGCGGGCGCAATCCCATGACGTTCCAACAGCGTTTGATCCTGCTGGTCACCGGTCTGGTGCTGCTGGCGGTTGCGGCGGTCACCATGACGATGGCCTGGACGACGCGCGCCGCCCTGACCGAACGGATCGAGACGGAGGCGCGGCTGGCCGCCGGCCTGCTCGCCCGCGGTGCCGCCCAGTCGCGCGACATCCCGCAGGACGTCGACGCCCTGCTGTCGGAACGCCTGCTGTCGGAAGCGACGCTGACCGCGCATCTGGTGGCGCTGGCCGAAACGGCGAAGATGGCGCCACGCGCCATCAACGACCGGCTGAAGCAGATCGCCGAGGCCGGCGGTCCGGACGAGATGTGGATCACCGACAACCGCGGCCGCGCCTATCTGCACAACCTGCCCGGCCCCGATCCGCTGTTCGGCCAGGATGCCAAGGGCGGCCCGCGCCATGGCGCCTATGCCGGCCTGCTGAACCGCTCCCCGGTGTCGGTGGTTTCCGAGCCGGCGATGGAGAACGGCAAGCTGATGAAGTTCGCCGGGGTGGCCGGCGTCGACAAGCCGCGCATCGTGCAGGTCGGCGCCGACGTGCGGCGGCTGGGCGACCTGCTGCGCAAATCGGGGGCCGACGGGCTGGTCGACGGGCTGATCGCCACCCGCGCGGTGGAGGCGGCATGGCTGCTCGATCGCGATGGCCGGGTGCTGGCCCGCGGCGCGGTGGCGGCCGACGGCACGCCGCTGTCCGATGCCGACACCGCCGCGGCCAAGGCGGTGACGCCCGGCGGCGACGTGACCGTCCGCGTGTCGGGCAACAGCCTGCTGGCGCTGGCACCGATCAAATATGCCGGTCCCACTCCCACCGCGGCCTCTTCTTCCGGGGCCGGCGTCCCGACGGTCGCCGCGGTGCGGGTGGCCTACAGCGAGCCGGGCGCGATGCTGAGCCGCCAGATGAAGATCGGCGGGCTGGTCGGCATCTTCGTGCTGGCGCTGGGCGTCTATGCCTGCATGCGCTTCGCCCGCGACCAGATGGCCCCGGTGGAGCGGCTGGGCGAGGCGGTCAAGGCGATGGAGGCCGGCCGCTTCAATCCCCTGACCCTGAACGAGGCCGCCGGCCGCGACGACGAGTTCGGCCGCCTGTCCCGCGTCTTCCGCCGCATGGCGATGGAGGCGAACGCCCGCGAGGAGACCCTCGACGCCCAGCTGGTCATGCGCGGGGCGGAGCTTGAGACCAAGAGCGAGAAGCTGGCCGCCGCCGAACAGCTGATCGAGGAGGAGCAGCGCGCCGCCCGCGACGTGCAGTCCGGCCTGCTGCCGCGCCAATTGCCGGTCGGCCGCGACAGCCAGTTCTACGGCATCCTGGTGCCCGGCCATGCGGTCAGCGGCGACTTCTACGACGTGGTCGAGCTGGACGAGCGGCACAGCCTGCTGGTCGCCGCCGGCGTGTCGGGCGGCGGCGTGCCCGCCGCCTTCCTGATGCTGATGGTGCGCGGCGCCATCCGCGAGGCGGCCCGCCCCGGTGTCGGCCCGGCCGCCATCCTGACCCATGCCAACGAGCGCCTGTGCGGCGAAAGCCCCTTCAACGGCTTCGCCACCGCCTTCGTCGCCGTCTATGACCGCGCCGCCGGCACCCTGGTGCATGCCTCAGCCGGCCATCGCGGCGCCGCCCGCGTCGCGACCGACGGCGCGGTGCAGTACCTGTCGGAGGCCGGCGGTCCGCCGCTGGGCGTGCGCCGCGGCGCTCCCTACAGCGAAGCGACGGCGTTGCTGACCCAGGACGAGACGCTCTTCCTGTGCACCGACGGCGTGCTCCAGTCCGTCGACGGCCATCGCGAGCCCTTCGGCGAGGCCCGCCTCGCCGCGGCGCTGGCGCACAGCCGCGGCATGTCCGTCCGTGACCGCACCGAGATGGTCCTGCGCACGGTGCAGGCGCATGTCGGCGCCGACGGGATTCTTGCCGGCGACCTGGTCTGTCTGGTCATGCGCCGCCTGCTGCCGGTGACGGAGACGGCCGAGGCGGTTTGAGGGCCGTGGCAATCGGGCGGGCAATCGGGCGGGAGCGTCGGCTGGCGATGCTCCCCCCGCCCCCTACTTCTTCCGCCGCGCGCCTTCCCGCGCCCGCGCCGCCGTTTCCCGCTCCAGCCTTTCGCGCAGGAAGGCCAGCACGGCGGCCTCCTCGCCGCTCAGGCCGGCCAGATCGTCGCGCAGTTCCGCCTCCACCTCCTGCTTCAGCGAGGCCAGCAGGCCGCCTTCCAGATAGGCGTCCAGCACTTCGGGATGGACGTAGCTCTTGCGGCAGACGCTGGGGGTGTTGCCCAGGCGGGTGGCGACCTGCTCGATGGCGCGGGTGACGTTGCGCTTGGCGGCGCTGGCGCTGTCGAAGCTCTCGAATTCCCGCAATGCCATGGCGGCCAGCACCGTGCCGGCCCAGGTGCGGAAGTCCTTGGCGGTGAAGTCGGCGCCGGTCGCCTCGCGCAGATAGGCGTTCACGTCGCCGGAGGTCACGGCGTGGCGCTGGCCGTCGCGGTCGAGATACTGGAACAGCTCATCCCCCGGCACATCGCGGCAGGCGGCGACGACGCGCGCCAGCCGCCGGTCCTTCAACGCGACGTTCCACTCCTTGCCCGACTTGCCCTTGAAGGAGAAGCGGACCTCGGTCCCCTCGATCTCGGCATGGTCGTCGCGCAGGGTGGTCAGGCCATAGCTGCGGTTCTCGCGGGCATAGGCCTCGTTCCCGACGCGGATCAGCGTGGTTTCCAGCAGCCGCACCACCGCCGCCAGCACCTTCTCCCGCGGCAGGCCGCGCCGGCCGAGATCGGCGTTCACCCGCTCGCGCAGCTTCGGCAGGGCGTGGCAGAACTCCACCATGCGGCCGAACTTGGTGCCCTCGCGCAGCTCGGTCCAGCGCTGGTGGTAGCGGTACTGCTTGCGCCCCTTGGCGTCGCGGCCGGTCGCCTGGAGATGGCCGTCGGGATCGGGGCAAATCCAGACGTCCTTGTAGGCCGGCGGGATCGCCAGCTTCCTGATGCGCGCCAGCGTGTCCTCCTCGGTCACCGGGCTACCGTCCGGCCACAGGAAGCGGAAGCCCTTGCCGTAGCGCCGCCGCCGGATGCCCGGCGTCTCGTCGGCGCTGTAGCTCAGCCCGGCGCAGGCGGCTTCCTGTTCGGGAGAGGGGCCGTCCTTATCGGATGCGGCATCGGATGTGGCGCCATCGGGCGGGGGAAGGGGGCTGTCCATAAGGCCAACAACGGCCGGAACGGGCGTTGGTTTCCACTACCCCCTTCGGAGAGGGTTTCTTCGCAGTTGCAAAAATCGTAGTGTTGCGACGCAAGATCCCGACGACTTCCCGACCCGAATCCGATTGGAGCGCCAGACCATGGACCGCAAGCCGGACGAGACGATTCTGACCGCCCATCTGCCGAACCTGGAAATCCAGATCAGGCACCGCGAGGCCGGAGAGGATGGGGCGGAGGTCATCGCCATCCAGTTGCGCGCCACGCCGTCCTTCGACGCCGTCGCCGGCATGCTGGCCCCCGCCATGATGAACCCGCTGCTGCTGGCCGGCCCCGCTTTCGGTGCGCGGACCGGGCAGGGCGGCGCCAACCCGATGGGGTCGGCCGCGGCCGATCTGTGGATGGCGCCGATGCGGCTGTGGGGCGAGATGGTGCGGCAGGCCTGGGCGCCCTGGCTCCAGATGGGACAGCGCCGTTAGGCCGGGCCGTCAAGTCAGCCCAGCCGGATCACGGCCACTTCACCTCGGGCGGCAGGCTCATCAGGATCGCCTCGGTGTTGCCGCCGGTCTTCAGGCCGAAGGTGGTGCCGCGGTCGTAGAGCAGGTTGAACTCGACATAGCGGCCGCGGCGGACCAGCTGGTGTTCGCGCTCCTCGGCGGTCCAGGGCCGGTTCATGTGCCGGCGGACCAGGGCGGCGTAGCTGTCGAGGAAGGCGGTGCCGACATCGCGGGTGAAGGCGAAATCCGCTTCCCAGTCGCCCGACTCGAGGTTGTCGAAGAAGATGCCGCCGACGCCGCGCGCCTCGCCGCGGTGGGGCAGGAAGAAATAGCGGTCGCACCACTCCTTGTAGCGCGGGTAATAGTCCGGGTCGTGCCGGTCGCAGGCGGCGCGCAGGCCGGCGTGGAAGTCGGCGGTGTCCCGCTCGTCCTCCATCATCGGCGTCAGGTCGGCGCCGCCGCCGAACCAGCCCTTGGTGGTCACGATGTGGCGGGTGTTCATGTGGGTCGCCGGGACCAGCGGCGAGCGCATGTGCGCGACCAGGCTGATGCCCGCCGCCCAGAATTCGCCGGTCTCGGCCGCACCGGGGATGTTGGCGCGGAATTCCGGGCTGAAGGTGCCGTGGACGGTCGAGATGTTGACCCCGACCTTCTCGAACACCCGGCCCTTCATCACCGACATGGTGCCGCCGCCGCCTTCGCCGCCGGCATGGTCGGGGCGGCTCCAGCTCTTGCGCTCGAACCGGCCGGGGGGCAGGTCGGCATGGGTGCCGGTCAGCTCGTCCTCCAGCGCTTCGAAGGACGCGCAGATGCGGTCGCGCAGGTCCTTGAACCAGGCGGCGACGCGGGCCTTGCGCTCTTCGACGGTGCTGGAGTCGGCAGTCGTTGCGGCTGTCATGGCGTTTCCGGCTGTGCGGGAGCATCGGAGCGGAGCGCGGCAGACTGCCGCCCATCCCATGCGGCAGTCTGCCGCAAGGCCTCACCCAACACCATCGCCGCGCTGACCGCAACGTTCAAGGAGCGGGCAGGCGGCACCATCGGGATCACCAGCCGGGCGTCGGCGGCGTCATGCACCTCGTCGGGCACGCCTGCGCTCTCGCGGCCGACCAGCAGGCGGTCGCCAGGGGCGAAGCGGAAATCGGTGTAGGGGATCGCCGCCCGCGTGGTCAGCAGCACCAGCCGGCCGCCCTGCGGAGCCGCGCGGTACGCGGCCCACGAGCTGTGCCGGGTCCAGTCGAGATGGTCGAGATAGTCCATCCCGGCGCGGCGCAACCGCCGGTCATCCAGCACGAAGCCGCAGGGCTCGATCAGATCCAAAGCCACCCCCAGCCCGGCTGCGAGTCGCATCAGCGTTCCGGCGTTCTGCGGAATGTCGGGTTCGAACAGCACAAGGCGCAACGCGGGCCTTGCCTCGAAGTGTTTGTTTTGCATACAAATGTTCTTGCCCCTGTACACGCGACAAATTGTCTCCCGGCCAAGGACTTTTCAAGATGTCGACGCGACGGTATACCGCAGCGCAGAAGCTGGAGATACCCACTCCGGACCGATGCGGCATGCCTGAGGGTTTTTCCTTCGGCGGGCGGGCGTGCCGTGTCATGCATAAAAACGGTCCATCGGTCGTCCGGCGCGGGCAAAGGGCGTCGGGCATGCCTTGAGGAGAAACAGGCTTATGGCTCAGACCACGCATCCGCCCGGGACGGGTGGCCACGCGGCCTCCAGCGGCGAGGGGGGTTCCCGCCGCGATTTTCTGTATCTTGCCACCGGTGCGGTCGGTGTCGTCGGGGCGGCCTCGGCGGCCTGGCCCTTCATCGACAGCATGAACCCGGCGGCCGACACCCTGGCGCTTGCCTCCATCGACGTCGATCTGGCCCCCGTGGCCGAAGGTCAGGCGATCACGGTCACCTGGCGCGGAAAGCCTGTCTTTGTCCGCCACCGCACCGCCGAGGAGATCGAGTCCGCCAAGAAGGTCAATCTTGGCGATCTGCGCGATCCGGTTGCCGACGATGCCCGCGTGAAGAAGCCTGAATGGCTGATCGTCATCGGCATCTGCACGCATCTGGGCTGTGTGCCGCTCGGGCAGAAGGTCACCGATCCGCGCGGCGACTACGGCGGGTGGTTCTGCCCCTGCCACGGCTCGCACTACGACACCGCTGGGCGCATCCGCAAGGGCCCGGCCCCCGCCAACCTTGTCCTTCCGACGTACGCCTTCACCGGCGATACCAAGATCCGGCTCGGTTAACGCGGCCCAACGGTTCTGGAGACCCCCGAGATGGCTCAGGTTCAAGCCACCAAGTTCAAGAATCCGGTCGTGAACTGGATCGACAGCCGCCTGCCGATCTTCACGATGCTGGATCACGAGTACAACCACTACCCGATGCCGCGGAACGTCAACTATCTGTGGGCGTTCGGTGCGATTGCCGGCATCATGCTGATGATCATGATCGCCACGGGCCTGTTCCTGGCGATGCAGTACTCGTCCCACACCTCGCTGGCCTTCGATTCGGTCGAGCGCATCATGCGCGACGTCAATTACGGCTGGCTGATCCGCTACGTGCACGCCAACGGCGCGTCGATGTTCTTCATCGCCGTCTACATCCACATGTTCCGCGCGCTCTATTACGGCTCCTACAAGGCCCCGCGCGAGATCCTGTGGATCCTCGGCGTCATCATCTTCCTCGTCATGATGGGCACCGCCTTCATGGGCTACGTGCTGCCGTGGGGCCAGATGAGCTTCTGGGGCGCCACCGTCATCACGAACCTGTTCTCGGCCTTCCCCATCGTCGGCGACCCCATCGTCACGCTGCTGTGGGGCGGCTTCTCGGTCGACAACCCGACGCTGAACCGCTTCTTCGCGCTGCACTTCCTGCTGCCCTTCGTCCTGCTGGGTCTGGTGATCCTGCACACGGCGGCGCTGCATGTCTGCGGCTCGAACAACCCGCTCGGCATCGACCCGAAGGGCCCGCAGGACACCGTTCCGTTCAACCCGTACGTCACGCTGAAGGACGGCTTCGCGGTGGTGGTCTTCCTGATCGTCTTCGCGGTGTTCGTGTTCTTCATGCCGAACTACATGGGCCATCCGGACAACTACATCCCGGCCAACCCGCTGGTGACCCCGGCGCACATCGTGCCGGAATGGTATTTCCTGCCCTTCTACGCCATGCTGCGCGCGATCCCGGACAAGCTGGGCGGCGTGCTGGCGATGTTCGGCTCGATCGCGCTGCTGGCCTTCCTGCCGTGGCTCGACCGTTCCAAGGTCCGCAGCTGCAAGTTCCGCCCGGTCTACCGCCAGTTCTTCTGGATCCTGGCCATCGACGCCCTGATCCTGGGCTATGCCGGCGCCATGCCGGCCGAGGGCTCCTGGCTGCTGATCGCGCGCATCGGCACCTTCTACTACTTCTTCCACTTCCTGGTCCTGCTGCCGGTGCTGGGCAAGCTGGAACGCACGCGTCCGCTTCCCAACAGCATCTCCGAGTCCATTCTGAAGGGCGGGGGCAGCATCGCCGCCGGCGCCCATGCCAAGCCGATGGAGAAGGCCTGATGCGCGCGTTGAAGACTGCAATCCTCTCGGCGGCGCTGGCTCTCGGCATCGCCGGGGCCGCTCAGGCCGCCGAAGGCGTGCACATCCCCAAGCAGAACTGGCCGCATGCCGGCATCTTCGGCACCATCGACAAGTCGGCGGCCCAGCGCGGCTTCCAGATCTACAAGGAAGTCTGCTCGGCCTGCCATTCCATGCGTCTGGTGCCGATCCGCACGCTGGCCGGCATCGGCTTCAAGGAAGACGAGCTGAAGGGCATCGCCGCCGGCTACGAGATGCAGGCCGGTCCGAACGACGCGGGCGAGATGTTCATGCGTCCGGGTCTCCCGGCCGACCGCTTCCCGTCGCCGTTCGCCAACGACCAGGCGGCCCGCGCGTCGAACAACGGCGCTCTGCCGCCGGACCTGTCGCTGATGGCGAAGGCCCGCGTCGGCGGCGAGGATTACCTCTACGCCTTCCTGACCGGGTTCGAGGAGCCGCCGGCCGACGTCCATGTGATGCCCGGCATGAACTACAACAAGGTGTTCCCCGGCCATCAGGTCGGCATGCCGAACATCCTGCAGCCCGACGGCGTCACCTTCGCCGACGGCACCAAGGCGACGGTGGAGCAGCAGGCGCACGACGTGGCGACCTTCCTGACCTTCGTCGCGGAACCGCACCTCGATGCCCGCAAGCAGATGGGCGTCAAGGTCATCCTGTTCCTGCTGGTGCTGGCCGGCCTGATGTACGCCGCCAAGCGCAAGCTGTGGAGCACGCTGCACTGAGCCTGACGGTTCGGTCGAGGCAATTGGTATCTGGACAGGGCGCCCCTTCGGGCGCCCTGTTCTTTTTGGGGGAGCGTGTCGTCGGGCGACGCAAGGCAAGGCGGAGAAGACAATGGTGGACAGTCTGATCGACGAGATCGTCGATTTCTGGTTCGACGAGGCGATGAAGCCCTACTGGTTCCGCAGGTCGGCCAGCTTCGACCGGGCGGTGGCCGACACGCTGGGCCCGCATTACGAGGCGGCGGCCCGCGGCGACTACGATGACTGGATCGAGGATGTCGACGGCTGCATCGCGCTGTGCGTGCTGCTCGATCAGGTGCCGCGCAACATGTTCCGCGACGACCCGCGCGCCTTCGCCACCGACGCCAAGGCGCGGGGGGTGAGCGAGCATGCCGTCGCCAACGGCTTCGATCTGGAATGCAACGAGGACGAGCGGACCTTCCTCTACCTGCCCTTCGAGCATCACGAGGACATGGGCAGCCAGGAGCGCTCCGTCGCGCTGTTCACCGGGCGGGTGGGCGACGAGACGACGATCCGCTATGCCGAACGCCACCGCGAGATCGTCGGGCGCTTCGGCCGCTTTCCCCACCGCAATGCCGTCCTCGGCCGTGCGAACACGCCGGAGGAGGAGGCGTTCCTCAAGGAGCCGGATTCCTCCTTCTGAGGACCTGCGTTCCTCAGGCCGCCAGCGACATCAAGCGGGCTGCGGCGCCAGCCAGCGCTCCAGCGCGCCCAGCAGGTCGGCACGGCGGACCGGCTTGGTCAGATAGTCGTTCATCCCGGCCGCCAGGCAGCGGATGCGGTCCTCGGGCTGGGCGTTGGCGGTGACGGCGATGATCGGGATGCGTGCCCGGTCGTCGCCCATCCGGCGGATGGTGGCGGTGGCGGTGGCCCCGTCCATGTCGGGCATCGCCACGTCCATCAGCACCGCCTCGGGCGGCACCGGCGCCTGGGCGACCGCCTCCACCGCTTCCACCCCTCCATTGGCGGTCTCGACCGAGAAGCCGGCCTTGGCGAGCAGCCCGGCCACCACCATGCGGTTGGTGGCGCTGTCGTCCACCACCAGCAGCCGGCCGCCGCGCGACCGCGCCCAGTTCATCAGCAGCTCGCCGTCGGTGGTGCGGGAGGGCAGGGCCGCCGGCATGTCGAGCACCGCGCGCCGCGATCCGTCGGCCTCCTCGGTCACGCTCATCTGCGCGCCCAGGCCCGCCAGCAGGCGGCGCATGAAATCCTTGTTGAAGCCGTCTTCGCATTTCGCCTCGTAGCGGCCATGCAGCTCCGCCCGGAAAACGACCGAATCCTCGCCGGCCGGCAGCGCCGAGAGCCGCAGGCCGAGCCGGCCCGGCGCGGCGCTGGCGATGGCGCTCGCCGCCAGCGCGTTGCACAGGCTGCTGACGGTCTCGGCATTGCCGATCAGGCGCGGCGGCGTGCCGGTCAGAACGCCGACATCCAGGCTGATCCCCCGCCCCTGCGCCAGGGCCGTGGTGGAAACCGCCAGCATGCGGGCCATCGCTTCCGGAGCGAACGCCGTCCCCCTGTGGTGGGGGGCGTGATGCAGAATGTCACCGTTCATGGCCCGCCATTGGCAA
The DNA here is from genome assembly GCF_049472615.1 of Azospirillum sp. 11R-A. NCBI lineage: Bacteria > Pseudomonadati > Pseudomonadota > Alphaproteobacteria > Rhodospirillales > Azospirillaceae > Azospirillum > Azospirillum sp. 11R-A. The sequence continues at coordinate 206,808 of NZ_JBCEBL010000011.1, forward strand.
AATGCAAAGCAGCTTGCATCGATCGGGTCAGAAAAGGACCGAGGTCCGCGATCCGGCCGATCTTGCGACCAATTCTCAGCAAGTTGCGGGCCAGCGCGGCATCATTTCGCGAGCCGCGCGTGGAAAAGAGCGTTATCCTGCCGGGACATACTTGGGTAAGCCGACCAGGCTGCGTCGACCGGCGCCGGAGAAGTGGCTGTATGGCAGATTCGATGTCCGGGAGAGCGGTAAGGCGGCTGCTGCAATGTCTGGCGGTCCTGGCGGTTCCGGTTCATCTCCTGATTGCCGCGACGGCCTATGGCGCCGGGAGCGCCGACGGAAGCGTGACCTACTGCGCCGACCCCGACTGGGCCCCTTACGAAACCATCACCGCCGACGGCAGGCACCAGGGGATCGCCGCCGACCTGCTGGCCCTGGTGTCGGAGCGTTCCGGGCTTGCGCTCAGCCCGCTGCCGACCCGCGACTGGGAGGACAGCCTGGCGGCGGTGCGGGACGGGCGCTGCCGCTTCCTCAGCTTTCTCAATCGGACGCCGAAGCGGGAGGAATGGCTGGCCTTCACCGAGCCGCTGTTCGTCGATCCCAACGTGCTGGTGACGCGGGAAAGCCACGACTTCATCGCCGATCTCGCCGGCCTCGGCGGCGAGACGATGGTGCTTCCCAAGGGAACCTCGACCGAGGAGCGGGTGCGCCGCGACTTTCCCGACCTGCGCATCGTCGTGGTCGACAGCGAGGCGGAGGCCTTCGCCATGGTGTCCCACGGCAAGGCCGACATGACGCTGCGGTCGCTGACCGTCGCCGTCTTCACCATCAAGACGGCCGGCTGGTTCAACCTGAAGGTCGCCGGCCATCTGCCGGGCTATGAGAATTTGCTGCGCATCGGCGTCCGCCGGGACGAGCCGGAGCTGCTGGCGGCGCTGGACCGCGGCGTCCGGACGATTTCCGCCGCCGAACGGACCGCCATCGCCAACCGCCATGTCGCCATCCAGGTGCAGTCGCCGCTCGATCCGTGGACGCTGGCGAAGCTGCTGGCCATCCCGGCGGCGGTCATCCTGACCAGCCTGTTCTGGATCGTGAAGCTGATGCGGGTGAACGAGCGGCTGCGGGTGCAGTCGCGCACCGATGTGCTGACCGGCCTTGCCAACCGCAGCCATCTGAACGACGTCTGCCGTGCGGAGATGGAGCGCGCCGCCCGTTACGGCAGGCCGTTCTCGATCATCCTCATAGATCTGGACCATTTCAAGCAGGTCAACGACCGCTATGGCCATGTCTTCGGCGACCGGGTGCTGATCGAATTCGCCGCACTGGCCCGCCAGGCGCTGCGCGGCACCGACACGGTCGGCCGCTGGGGCGGCGAGGAATTCCTGATCCTGTGCCCGGAGGCGGGACCGGAAGCGGCCTTCGCCCTGGCCGAGCGGCTGCGCCGGACGATCCGCGGCTACGACTTCTCCAACGGCCACCGGCAGACCGGCAGTTTCGGCGTCGCCGGAGTCCGCGACGGCGACAGCATGGACCGCCTGCTGATCCGGGCCGACAACGCGCTGTACCGGGCGAAGGACGAGGGGCGAGACCGCGTCGTCCTCGACAGCGACGACAGCGACGGCGGCGGCGGTGAGGGCGACGGTCGGCCCGGCAGGGCGTTCAGCCGGACGGCGTGTCCGGCGGATTGAACAGGTAGGGCACGAAGCTGCGGTGATGCTCGTTCACCCGCAGTTCGCTGCCGATCGGCGGGAAGGCGCGCTGCTGGCAGTCGGTGCGTTCGCACAGGCGGCAGTTCACGCCGATCGGCACCGCCGCCTTCATGTCGGTGATGTCGATGCCGGCGGCATAGACCAGCTCCGGTGCGTGGCTGGCCTCGCAGCCCAGCCCGACGGCGAATTGCCGTGACGGCTTCAGATAGGCGCCGCCGCGTTTGGTCACCGTGCGGGCGATGCTGATATAGGCGGTGCGGTCCGGCATCTGGGCGAACTGCACCAGGATCTTGCCGGGCTGGGCGAAGGCCTCGTGCACGTTCCACAGCGGGCAGGCGCCGCCGAAGCGGGCGAAGTGGAAGCGCGTCGCCGAATGGCGCTTGGTGATGTTGCCGGCCATGTCGACCCGCACGAAATAAAAGGGCAGGCCGCGCGCCCCCGGCCGTTGCAGGGTGGACAGCCGGTGGCAGACCTGCTCGAAGCTGGCGGAAAAGCGGCTTTGCAACTGCTCCACATCATGACGCAGGGCGCGGGCCTGGGCCGCGAAGGCACGGTAGGGCAGCACCAGCGCCCCGGCGAAATAATTGGCGAGCCCGACCCGGCAGATCGACCGCGCATCCTCGCTGGAGAATTTCGCCTGCTCCACCAGATCGTCGATCTGGTCGCCGAACTCCAGCAGCGCGATCTGGTTCGCCATGTGGAAGGCGCGGCTGGAACTGGTCAGCAGGGCCGACAGCCGCAGCGTGCCGGTGGTGGCATCGTAGCTGCGCATGGCGGTGTCGCCCGCCTCGTCGGCGACGATCTTCACCCGCACGTCGTGGCGCCGCTTCAGATAGGCGGCCAGTTCGTTCAGCAGCGATCCGGAATGGATCTTCTCGGTGTCCCACAGCCGCTCCGCCGCCTCGTCCAGCGGACCGATGTAGTTGTTGCAGTAGTGGAAATAGTCCCGCACCTCCTCATAGGGGAATTGCGGACCGGCGAAGCTGTCGCCCTGCTCGCTGTTGGACAGGCTGTCGGTCAGCGACTGCACCCGCTCATGCAGCTTCTGATAGGCCTGATGCAGGCTGAGCACCCGGCGGGCCAGTTCCGGGCTGGACCCCACCACGCTGCGCAGTTCCGCCGCGGTCAGCGGGGCGCCTGCGAACAGCGGGTCGGCCAGCGCCTCGCGTAGGTCGGAGACCAGCCGGCTGTCCTCGTCCTCCAGGAAGGCGGACAGCTCCAGCTCGAAGGTGGCGGCGATCCGCATCAGCACCGGCAGGGTCAGCGGGCGCTGGTTGTTCTCCAACTGGTTGAGATAGCTGGGGGAAAGCTCCAGCGTCTTGGCAAGCGACGCCTGGGTCAGGCCGCGCTGCTCGCGCAGGCGGCGCAGCTTGTAGCCAAGGAACAGCTTCTTTTGCATGCGTATAAATTCCTGCCCGGCGCCGGCCTTGGAAATCAGCCGTTCTTCGCAATCTTAGCAAGCGCAAACCGGCATTTGCAAAGGGCTTCGCAACTTCGCACGTTTTTGCGAAGAGGCTGTTTGAAGCGCTGCGAAGTTTGTGAATAATCCGCGGCGTTCCGGTGAATGATTGCGTCGCTAGGCGCCGGGGCAGGGACCGTCACTGCGACGCCACATAATGGGAACGCCCGATGCAAGACATTCTGGCCAAGTTGGAGTCCAAGCGCGCCGCGGCGCGGCTGGGCGGCGGTGAGAAGCGCATCGCCGGCCAGCACGCCAAAGGCAAGCTGACCGCGCGCGAGCGGATCGAGCTGTTCCTCGACGAAGGGTCGTTCGAGGAGTTCGACATGTTCGTCGAACACCGCTGCATCGACTTCGGCATGGAAAACCAGAAGGTTCCGGGCGACGGCGTGGTCACCGGCCACGGCACCGTCAACGGCCGCCTCGTCTTCGTCTTCAGCCAGGACTTCACGGTCTTCGGCGGCGCGCTGTCCGAAGCGCATGCCGAGAAGATCTGCAAGATCATGGATCAGGCGCTGAAGGTCGGCGCCCCGGTCATCGGCCTGAACGACAGCGGCGGCGCCCGTATCCAGGAGGGCGTCGCCTCGCTCGGCGGCTATGCCGAGGTGTTCCAGCGCAACGTCGATGCCTCGGGCGTCATCCCGCAGATTTCCCTCATCATGGGGCCGTGCGCCGGCGGTGCGGTGTACTCGCCGGCCATGACCGACTTCATCTTCATGGTGAAGGACAGCTCCTACATGTTCGTCACCGGCCCCGACGTGGTGAAGACGGTCACCCACGAGGTCGTGACCGCCGAGGAGCTGGGCGGCGCCGTCACCCACTCCACCAAGTCGGGCGTCGCCGATCTGGCCTTCGAGAACGATGTCGAGGCGCTGCTCCAGCTGCGCCGCTTCGTCGATTTCCTGCCGTCGTCGAACCGCGAGAAGGCGCCGGTCCGCCCCTGCGCCGACCCGCTCGACCGCGAGGACTTCTCGCTCGACACGCTGGTGCCGGAGAACCCGAACAAGCCCTACGACATGAAGGAGCTGATCCTCAAGATCGTCGACGAGGGCGACTTCTTTGAACTCCAGCCGGAATACGCCAAGAACATCCTGATCGGCTTCGCCCGGATGAACGGCTCCACGGTCGGCATCGTCGCAAACCAGCCGATGGTCCTGGCCGGCTGCCTCGACATCGACAGCTCCAAGAAGGCGGCGCGCTTCGTCCGCTTCTGCGATGCCTTCGAAATCCCGATCCTGACCCTGGTCGACGTCCCCGGCTTCATGCCCGGCACCAGCCAGGAATATGGCGGCATCATCAAGCACGGCGCCAAGCTGCTGTACGCGTACGCCGAGGCGACCGTGCCGAAGGTGACCGTCATCACCCGCAAGGCGTACGGCGGCGCGTACGACGTGATGTCGTCCAAGCATCTGCGCGGCGACCTCAACTATGCCTGGCCGTCGGCTGAAATCGCGGTGATGGGCGCCAAGGGCGCCGTCGAGATCATCTTCCGCAGCGACATCGGCGACGCCGAGAAGATCGAGGCGCGTACGGAAGAGTACAGGCAGAAATTCGCCAATCCCTTCGTCGCCGCGTCGCGCGGTTACATCGACGACGTGATCATGCCGCACGGGACCCGCCGCCGCATCACGAAGGCGCTGTCCATGCTGAAGAACAAGCAGCTCCAGACCCCCTGGCGCAAGCACGACAACATTCCGCTGTGAGGGCCGGCAGCATGTTCGAGAAGATCCTCATCGCCAACCGTGGCGAGATCGCCTGCCGCGTCATCCGCACGGCACGCCGCATGGGCATCAAGACCGTCGCGGTCTATTCCGACGCCGACAGGAACGCGCTCCATGTCGAGATGGCCGACGAGGCCGTCCACATCGGCGCCGCCCCGTCCGCCCAGAGCTATCTGCTGATCGACAGGATCGTGGATGCCTGCAAGCGGACCGGCGCCCAGGCCGTCCATCCCGGCTATGGCTTCCTGTCGGAGAAGCGCGAGTTCCAGGAGGCGCTGGCGGCTGCCGGCATCGCCTTCATCGGCCCGGACGCCCACGCCATCCAGGCGATGGGCGACAAGATCGAGTCCAAGAAGCTGGCCAAGGCCGCCGGCGTCTCCACCGTCCCCGGCTATCTCGGCGTCATCGCCGACGATTCGGAAGCGGTGACCATCGCCCGCGACATCGGCTATCCGGTGATGATCAAGGCCTCGGCCGGCGGCGGCGGCAAGGGCATGCGCGTGGCCTGGAACGACGAGGAGGCGCGCGAGGGCTTCCGCTCGGCCACCAACGAGGCGCGCTCCAGCTTCGCCGACGACCGCGTCTTCGTCGAGAAGTACATCCAGCAGCCGCGCCACATCGAAATCCAGCTGCTGGCCGACGGGCAGGGCACCTGCCTGTACCTGCACGAGCGCGAATGCTCGATCCAGCGCCGCCACCAGAAGGTCATCGAGGAGGCGCCGAGCCCGTTCCTCGACGCCGCCACCCGCAAGGCGATGGGCGAGCAGGCCGTCGCACTGGCCAATGCGGTGCAGTACAAGTCGGCCGGCACGGTGGAATTCATCGTCGATGCCGAGCGCAACTTCTACTTCCTGGAGATGAACACCCGCCTCCAGGTCGAGCATCCGGTCACCGAGCTGATCACCGGCCTCGACCTCGTCGAGCTGATGATCCGCGTCGCCGCCGGCGAGAAACTGACGCTCCGCCAGGAGGACGTGCAGCTCAACGGCTGGGCCGTCGAGGCGCGCGTCTATGCCGAGGATCCCTTCCGCAACTTCCTGCCCTCGACCGGCCGCCTGACCCATTACCGGCCGCCGGCCGCCGACGGCCATGTCCGCGTCGACACCGGCGTGTTCGAGGGCGGCGAGATCTCGATGTATTACGATCCGATGATCGCCAAGCTCTGCACTTGGGGGCAGACGCGCGACGAGGCCATCGGTGAAATGCGCGAGGCGCTGGACCAGTATTACATCCGCGGCGTCAGCCACAACATCCCGTTCCTGGCCTCGCTGATGGCGAACCAGCGTTTCGTCGACGGGCGGCTGACCACCAACTTCATCGCCGAGGAATATCCGAACGGCTTCCACGCCTCGGACCTGCCGCCGGAAGACCCGGCGGTGCTGGTCGCGGTGGCGGCGGTTATCCACCGCAGCCTGAACGACCGCGACAACCAGATCTCCGGCAAGATGCCCGGCAACAAGGTGACGGTGCGCGGCGACTGGGTGGTGGTGCTCGACGGCACCCAGCATCCGGTTCACCTGCATGCCGCCGAGGGCAATGGGCAGCGCATCGGCTACACCGTCGATGTCGACGGCACGCACCACACGGTGCGGAGCGACTGGCAGATCGGCGAGCCGCTGTTCCGCGGAACGGTGAACGGCCGGCATGTCTGCGTCCAGATCGACCGCGTCGGCATCGGCTATCGCCTGCACCACAGCGGGTCGCAGGCCATCGTCAAGGTGCTGACGCCGAAGGCGGCCAAGCTGGACGCCCTGATGCCGGTCAAGGCGCCGCCGGACATGTCGAAGTTCCTGCTGTCGCCGATGCCGGGACTGCTGGTGTCGCTGTCGGTGTCGGAAGGCCAGGAGGTCAAGGCCGGCGAAGTGCTGGCCGTGGTCGAGGCGATGAAGATGGAGAACATTCTGCGCGCGTCGCAGGACGGGACGGTCGCGAAAATCCACGCGGCGCCGGGCAGCAGCCTGGCGGTCGATCAGAAGATCGTGGAATTCGCGTAACCGTATAAGAATAAGAAACGCAATCGAGAGGAAGCGTCGCCCCTGCCCCCCATCCGGACGCCGGATGGGGGGCATCGGGGGGACCGCACTGCCAACATTACCTGCGCCATAAGAAGCCATCAGGAGGCGTCGATGACCGAGTTCCCGCAGAAGACCCTTGCCGACTGGGACAAGCTGGCCGCCAAGGATCTCGGCGCCGACGGCGACATTTCCAAGCTGGTCTGGAAGACCCCGGAGGGGCTGGACGTCAAGGCGCTCTACACCGCCGCCGATCTGGAAGGGCTGGAGCTGGACACCCTGCCGGGCTTCCCCCCCTTCACCCGCGGCCCGCGCGCCACGATGTACGCGGTGAAGCCCTGGACCATCCGGCAATATGCCGGCTTCTCCACCGCGGAGGAGTCGAACGCCTTCTACAAGGCCAACCTCAAGGCCGGCCAGATGGGCCTGTCGGTGGCCTTCGACCTCGCCACCCACCGCGGCTATGACAGCGACCATCCGCGCGTCGTCGGCGATGTCGGCAAGGCTGGCGTCGCCATCGACAGCGTCGAGGACATGAAGGTCCTGTTCGCCGACATCCCGCTCGACAAGATGTCGGTGTCGATGACCATGAACGGCGCCGTGCTGCCGATCCTGGCCGGCTACATCGTCGCGGCGGAAGAGCAGGGCGTCAGCCAGGACAAGCTGAGCGGCACCATCCAGAACGACATCCTTAAGGAGTTCATGGTCCGCAACACCTACATCTACCCGCCCGAACCCTCGATGCGGATCATCGCCGACATCATCGAGTACACCTCCCAGCACATGCCGAAGTTCAACTCGATCTCGATCTCCGGCTATCACATGCAGGAGGCCGGCGCGACGGCGGTGCAGGAGCTGGCCTTCACCATCGCCGACGGCCTTGAGTATGTCCGTGCCGCGATGTCGAAGGGGCTACCGGTCGACAAGTTCGCGCCGCGCCTGTCCTTCTTCTTCTCCATCGGCATGAATTTCTTCATGGAGATCGCCAAGCTGCGCGCCGCGCGCCTGCTGTGGTCCTCCCTGATGCAGGAGAAGTTCCAGCCGAAGGACGCTCGTTCCCTGGCGCTGCGCACCCATTGCCAGACCTCCGGCGTCTCGCTGACCGAGCAGGACCCCTACAACAACGTCATCCGCACCACCATTGAGGCGATGGCGGCGGTGCTGGGCGGCACCCAGTCGCTGCACACCAACGCCTTCGACGAGGCGCTGGGCCTGCCGACCAAGACCTCGGCCCGCATCGCCCGCAACACCCAGCTGATCATCGCGGAGGAGGCTGGCGTCACCAAGGTGGTCGATCCGCTCGGCGGCTCCTTCTACATCGAGCATCTGACCCACAGCCTCGCCAACGCCGCGCTGGAGCTGATCGGCCGGGTCGAGGAGATGGGCGGCATGACCAAGGCGGTCGAGAGCGGCATGCCCAAGCTGCTGATCGAGGAGGCCGCCGCCCGCCGTCAGGCCGCCATCGACCGCGGCGAGGAGGTGATCGTCGGCGTCAACAAGTACCGTCCGGAAAACCCCGAGGGGGTGGACGTGCTGGACATCGACAACACCGCCGTCCGCGAGGCGCAGATCGCCCGCCTGAAGCAGATCCGCGCCACCCGCGACGAGGCCAAATGCCAGGCGGCGCTGGCGGCGCTGACCGAGGCCGCCGCGGCGAAGACCGGCAACCTGCTGGCCCTGTCGGTCGAGGCCACCCGCGCCCGCGCCACCGTCGGCGAGATCTCCGACGCGCTGGAAAAGGCCTTCACCCGCCATGTCGCCGTCATCCGCTCGGTGTCGGGCGTCTACGGCTCGGCCTATGAGGGCGACGAAGGCTTCAAAAAGATCCAGGAGGAGGTGGCGTCCTTCGCCGCCGACGAAGGCCGCCGGCCGCGCATCCTGGTGGTGAAGATGGGCCAGGACGGCCACGACCGCGGCGCCAAGGTGATCGCCACCAGCTTCGCCGACATCGGCTTCGACGTCGACATCGGCCCGCTGTTCCAGACCCCGGACGAGGCGGCGCGGCAGGCGGTGGAGAACGACGTCCACGTCATCGGCGTGTCGAGCCAAGCCGCCGGCCACAAGACGCTGGTGCCGCAGCTGATCGAGGAACTGCGCCGCCAGGGCGCCGGCGACATCCTGGTGGTGTGCGGCGGCGTGATCCCGCCGCAGGACTACGACTTCCTCTACAAGGCGGGTGCCGCGGCCATCTACGGACCGGGCACCAACATCCCGAAGGCAGCGTCGGACATCCTCGGCATCCTGCGCAAGCAGAAGACGGCGGCGTGATGACGTCGGATGATCGGCACGACTCTTCGGCTTCGGAAGCTTGCGCGCGCCGCAAGAGAGCGCGTATGACCGAAGCCGAGAAGCAACGCTGGACTGAGGAAAACCGTGAAGCCTTCAAGGCTTACGATGAGTTTGTCGACAAGTACGGCCTTTTCGGCGACGGTAGACGTCTGTTCTAGTCCCCCTCTCCCCCCCGGGGAGAGGGTCGGGGTGAGGGGGAGCCGCTTCGAGGATTCCTCAAGCAACGCAAGGCCCCTCACCCGGCTGCTGCGCAGCCACCCTCTCCCGCAAGCGGGCGAGGGTCCGCCCCCCTCACCCGGCCGGTGGTGCCGGCCGACCTCTCCCCGCTTTCGGCGGATCTTCGATCCGCCTGTCGCGTCAGCGCAAACGAAGTTTGCGCGTGAGCGGGGGGGAGAGGCGGATTCGCGGTTCTTCGACGCATGACCGTCACCGCAGAAACCGACCTCTACGCCCCCGTCAAAGCCTTCCTCGAAGCCCAGGGTTACGACGTGAAGGCGGAGATCCGCGGCTGCGATCTCGTCGCCACGCGGGGGGACGAGCCGCCGGTGATCGTCGAGCTGAAGAAGCGCTTCACCCTCGATCTCGTGCTCCAGGGGGTGGACCGGCTGGCGGTCAGCGACAGCGTCTATCTCGCCGTGCCGCAGCCGGGGCGCAAGGCGACCGGGCCGTCTCCGCTCGACGGCGACGTCAAGAAGCTCTGCCGGCGGCTGGGGCTCGGCCTGCTGATGGTCGATCCGGGGCTTGCCGAGGGGCGGCAGGTCGCCGTGCTGCTCGACCCCATCCCCTACACCCCGCGCAAGGATAAGAAGCGCACTCATCGCCTGCTCGGCGAGCATGCCCGCCGGGTCGGCGATCCCAACCGCGGCGGCTCCACCCGCGTCGCCATCGTCACCGCCTACCGCCAGGACGCGCTGCGCATCGCCCGCCTGCTGCGCGGCGGGCCGCTGACCGTCGCGGCTTTGCGCAAGGCCGGGGCGCCGAAGGATGTCGGGCCGATGCTGCTGCGCAATGTCTATGGCTGGTTCGAGCGGGTCGGGCGCGGCACCTACGGCCTGACCCCGGCCGGTGTCCAGGGGGTGGAGGCGTTCGCCCATGCCCTGGCGGAGGCGTGACACTCCGCACCGCCAAGCCTATGATCGTCGCCACCCAATCCACGATCACAAAAGGCTGGAGCCCGCTTTGTCGGACTACATCAGCAATCTCGTCGTCTTTTTCGTCGTCGTCGATCCGCCGGGGCTGGTGCCGCTGTTCATCGCGCTGACCCGCGGCTTCGACGACCGTCACAAGCGGATCATCGCCTTGCGCGGCACCGCCATCGCCTTCGTCGTGCTGGTCTTCTTCGCCTATTTCGGCAAGGTCGTGTTGCAGACCCTGTCCATCGAGATGCCGGCCTTCCGCATCGCCGGCGGGGCGCTCCTGTTCTGGATCGCCTTCGAGATGCTGTTCGCCAAGCGCTCCGAACGCAAGGAGCGCGACACTGGCGAGGCGATGACCGACGAAGACGCGCACGACATCGCCGTCTTCCCGCTGGCGGTGCCGCTGATCGCCGGTCCGGGCGCCATCACCTCCATCCTGCTGCTGATGGACCGCGTCGGCACCACGGCGGCGGGACAGGTCAGCGTGCTGGGGGCGGCGGCGACGGTGATCGGCGGGGTGACGCTGATCCTGCTGGGCGCCGACCGGGTCGGGCGCCTGCTGGGCCGCACGGTGATCCACACGGTCAGCCGGGTGCTCGGCATCGTGCTGGCGGCGCTGGCCGCGCAGACGGTGATTTCCGGCATCACCGCGGTCTATCCCCCACATTGATTGGCCGCCCCACTGATCGAATCGTCCAAAGGGGCAGTGCGCCTCTGCCGGCGCTTCCTCGCTACCGCTTCCCGTAGTCCTGCTCAAGCCCGAAAGACCAGTCCCCCTTTCCGGCCCAATCGCCCACTCTACATGGCCTCCTGCCACGTCCGCGCCGGCTCTTGTTCCGGCGCAGGCGTATCATCGCGCCCAAACACAAGAGGCGGCGGCCATGGACCTCGACCCGTTGATCCTGTCGCGGATTCAGTTCGCGTTCACGATCTCCTTCCACATCCTGTTTCCCAGCTTCACGGTCGGGCTCGCCTGCTGGATCGCGCTTCTGGAAGCGCTGTGGGTCGGCACCGGCAAGGGCATCTACCGCAGCCTGTCGGAGTTCTGGACCCGCATCTTCGCGCTGTCCTTCGGGCTGGGGGTGGTGTCGGGCATCGTCATGTCCTACCAGTTCGGCACCAACTGGAGCCGCTGGTCCGACACCGTCGGCAACGTCCTTGGCCCGCTGATCCAGTACGAGGTGGTGACCGCCTTCTTCCTGGAGGCCGCTTTCCTCGGCATCCTGCTGTTCGGGCGCGACCGGGTGCCGCGCGGTATCCACCTGATGGCGGCCTGTCTGGTGGCGCTGGGCACGCTGCTGTCATCCTTCTGGATCCTGTCGGCCAACAGCTGGATGCACACCCCGGCCGGCTTCGAGATCAAGGACGGCCGCTATTTCGTCACCGACTGGTGGCAGGTGGTGTTCAACCCGTCCTTCCCCTACCGCCTCGCCCACATGGTGACGGCGATGTTCCTGACCACCAGCTTCGTCGTCGCCGGCATCAGCGCCTTCTATCTGCTGAAGCGCCGGCATTTCGACCATGCCAGGCTGGGGCTCGGCATGGCGCTCGCCCTCATCACCGTGCTGGCGCCCTTGCAGATCTTCCTCGGCGACGAGCATGGGCTGAACACGCTGGAGCATCAGCCGGCCAAGATTGCGGCGATGGAAGGCAACTGGGAGGGCGGCCCAAGGGCGCCGCTGGTGCTGTTCGCCATCCCCGACGTGGAGACGGAGACCAACCATCTGGAGATCGGCATCCCCGCTTTGTCCAGTCTGATCCTGACCCACGATTTCAACGGCAGCGTTCCCGGCCTGAAGCAGTTCCCGGCCGACGAGCGGCCCGACCCGCGCATCGTCTTCTGGACCTTCCGCCTGATGGTCGGCATCGGCTTCCTGATGCTGACGGTGGCAGCGGTGCATCTGGTGCTGAGGGTCCGCGGCCGGCTCTACAGCAGCGACTGGTTCAACCGCATCCTGGTCGGCTGCATGCCGATCGGCTTCGTCGCCATCCTGGCCGGCTGGTTCACCACCGAGATCGGGCGCCAGCCCTGGGTCGTCTACGGCCATCTGCGCACCGCCGACGCGGTGACCCCGTCCCTGACCGCCGAGGCGGCGCTGGTCTCGCTGGTCTCCTTCGTCGTCGCCTACACCCTCATCTACGGCGCCGGCACCTATTACCTGATCCGCCTGCTGCACGCCGGCCCGACCCATGCCCATGACGCGAAGCCACCGCCGGAGGCGCAGAGCCCGAAGCGCCCGCTGTCGGCCGCCGACTCTTCCATCGAAGCCGCGGAGTGAACCCCATGCAGGAAATTGCGGAAGGAAGCCTGCTGACCCTGATCTGGGTCGGGATCGTCGGCTTCGCGGTGTTCATGTATGTGCTGATGGACGGCTTCGACCTCGGCATCGGCATCCTCTACCCCTTCGCCCCGACGGAGGAGGACCGCGACACCATGATGAACACGGTGGCGCCGGTCTGGGACTTCAACGAGACCTGGCTGGTGCTGGGCGGGGCGGGCCTGTTCGCCGCCTTCCCCATCGCCTATGCCGTGGTCCTGCCGGCGATGTACCTGCCGCTGCTGGTCATGCTGATCGCCCTGATCTTCCGCGGCGTCGCCTTCGAGTTCCGCTTCAAGGCGCGGGCGGGCCGGCACTGGTGGAACCGCTCCTTCTTCGTCGGATCGCTGCTGGCCACCTTCGCGCAGGGCGTCGTGCTCGGTTCCTTCATCCAGGGCATCCCGGTCTATGAGCGGCAGTTCGTCGGCGGCATGCTGCACTGGCTCTCCCCCTTCTCCCTGTTCTGCGGGGCGGCGCTGGTGGTGGGCTATGCGCTGTTGGGGGCGACTTGGCTGATCTGGCGGACCATCGGGCCGTTGCAGGACTGGTGCTTCCGCATGGCGCGGCGGCTGATGCTGGTGGTTCTCGTCGGCGTCGCCGTGGTCAGCCTGTGGACGCCCTTCCTGCTGCCACAGATCGCCCTGCGCTGGTTCTCGCTGCCCAACCTGTTCTTCCTGGCGCCGGTGCCCATCGTCACCGCGGTGCTGGCCTTCGCCCTGTGGCGGGCCATCGACAACAGCCGGGAGGTCGCGCCCTTCGTGCTGTCGATGGCGCTGTTCGCCCTGTCCTACCTCGGCCTCGCCATCAGCCTGTGGCCGCATCTGATCCCGCCCGGCGTCACCGTGTGGGAGGCGGCGGCCCCGCCCAAGACGCAGGTGTTCCTGCTGGTCGGCATGGCCTTCCTGATCCCGTCGATCCTGGGCTACACCGCCTATTCCTACTGGGTCTTCCGCGGAAAGGTGACGGGGGCCTTCGGATACCATTGAGCGGAGGAGGCGCCCCGGCCTAAAAAGGGCGCCTTCGGACGGGAAAGGGATCCGCCATGGACAACGACATCAGCTTCGCCGAGGCCATGCTGCGCCGTGGCGCCGGCCTGCTGGACGCGGAGGCGGATGCGCCGGGCGGCGATCCCTTCGCCGTGCTGGCCCGCCTGCTGGCCGCCGCCGCGGCGACCGACGCGCCGCTGGTGGTGCTGAGCGAGGGCGGCAGCCACCCCGCTCTGTTCGACGAGGCCAACCGCCGCGCGGGCGAGCCGCTGACCGCCCGCCTCGCCGGCCTTGCCGCCACCCGCCAGGGCGAGCGCGCCACCATGTACGAGTTCGACGGCACCGGCCCGCTGACCGGCAACCGCATCGTCGCCGCCCTGCTGCGGCCGGAGGAGCGGCCCGACCTGCTGCATGTCTACATCGCTGTCGGCCGCCTGCGCGGCGGCGAGGCGCAGATCACCGTGCCGCCCGCCCTGCTGCGCTTCGACGCCGCGGCACTGGGCCAGACGCTGGGGCTGCTGGGCGACGCGGTGTCGCGCAGCCCGAATGCCGCCACCGCGGCGCTGGCCCATGCCGCCGCCATCCTGCCGATGGAGGGTCATGAGCAGGACGGCATGCCGGCGGCCCTGCTGGACCTCTACTGGCATGCGCTGACGCTGGCGTCGGTGCGCGCCGCTAGCGGCGCTGGGGCGTCGGTGCGCGCCGCCGGCGGCGCGGCCGGGGGATTGGCCGGGATGATTCCGGAGGGGAATGCGTAAAGGTACCGGGGGCAGCCTCTGCTCCCGCTTTTGCACAAAATCCACCAATGCAAGAAATAATTCCTATAATCTCCGCAGGATTCCCCCTGCCTGCGGAGCGACGCCATGGCCCTCGACAGCCGTACCCTTGCAAACGACCATTTCCCGGTGTGGGCGGAGGAGCCGCCGGTGCCGTCCGAAGGCTCTCTGGTCCCCGGTTCGCAGTTCCATGAGGAGCAGTGGATCATGGCCGCCGGCATGCTGGCGCGCGGCAGCAGCTTCCTCTATGTCGCCCGCGCCATGGGATGCAGCCGCACCACCCTGTGGCGCGCTTACTACGGCTCCAAGGATTTCCGTCACAGGGTGTGGTGGGAGCGGCAGGCGTTGCGCCGCGAGGCCGACCTGCGCCTGTCCTCGCTGCGCAGTCTGGTCGTCGAGCAGATCGAACGGCTGGTCTCCTCCGGCGATCCGTCGACCGTGCGCTGGCTGGCCGACCGGCTCGGCATCCTCGACGGGCTCGCCGCCCCAGCCTCAAAACGGCAAACCACGCAACCGGTTCGTCAGCCCGTCCCCGAACTCGAGGACGACCTTTCCGATGCACTATGTGAGCAGACGGTGGATCGCCCTCTCTCCCCCGGGGAGAGGGAGGGGACCCGCGCCGCAGGCGTGGGGAGGGTGAGGGGGCCGGCGCGCG